>CAZVLC010000089.1:0-6377 GCA_964627885.1 uncultured Peptococcaceae bacterium | reverse complement strand
AATATATCTAAGCCCTCCGGGCTTTCCTGTAAAGCTTTTTGGGTATTAATCACCGGCTGAGGGCAAGATAAGCCTCGCACATCAATTTGCTTCAACTTTCATTTCCCCTTTCTTGGTCATTTTAAAAGCCTCACTGTTAGAATATGCAATAAGAGAGATAATGACCAATCCGATGACCACCGCAATTTTTCCGTTTGCAGATGGTCCAGCGGCACTAGCAGCTAAACCAAAGTTATGTGCACAGGCGGCCCCTACTAACATCCCCAAAAAGGCCATCACTGCATCAGTGTTTCCTTCACCCGCCATAATTAATTGCCGTAAGGGACAGCCGCCCAAGAGAATTGAACCCCAACCTACCAAGGTCATTCCAAGAAAGTTCCATAAGCCATCAGTATGAGCAACCGCCTGTTCCAAAAAGCCTAATTTATATGTACCAAAGACAAGATTGCCAAGCGTAACGATAACAAAAATGGATAGGAATCCCGAGATAAGATATGTATCCTTAAACATGATCAAATCACGTATTCCGCCAACCATACATAAACGTGTTTTTTGCGCAACAAGACCTACCAGGAGACCGGCTCCTAAAGAAAGCCAGGCGGCTGCATGCATGGAACCAGGCCCTTTGACGCTAAAAAGGAGAAACGCCGGGGCGGCAAACAGCAAAACTATAAAGCCAATATTTAAGAAAGGAAACAACCCGCCTTCTAACTGCGGCAATTGATAATTTCTTTTTAAGTTAAAGCCCTTCTTTAAAAAATAGATCCCAATTACAACCCCTGCCACAAAACCCGCCAGACCAACAAGAGCATTCAAGTCACCGCCGCCTAACCGTAACACCATGCGCAGCGGGCAACCTAAAAACATTAAAGCGCCAATCATGACAAAAAATCCTAAGACAAAACGAGTGAAAGGTGAAGAACCACCTTTTGCCGCAAATTCCTTGCCTGCGATTGCCATGAGTGCGGCTCCCAGCACAATGCCCATAATTTCCGGCCGCAAATATTGAACCACCGCGGCCTGATGCAAACCTAAAGCTCCGGCAATATCCCGAATAAAACAGGCAATACACATCCCCATATTTTGCGGATTACCAAACTGCATCAGCAATACTGCTAACACGCCCACTAAAGCACCGGCAACAATAATTCCTTTTTTCCCTTCCCAAAATCCCACTTTCATCCAACCACCCTCCTCGCTACTATTCGCAATTTTTTCTACTAATCTAATTATAGCAGAAATGCCTGAATTGGCATTTTCATATTCTCAATCGTTTTCTGTTTTTTTCATTTTCTTTATCAATAGTAATGGGATACAACATACTATATAATTGTAACTAAAGAAACTTGCTTCCGGAAAAATGGAACAATGCATAAGGAGAGTGAAGACAGAGATGTCCGAATATTATTTTGATAATGCCGCTACTTCTTAGCCCAAGCCCCCTGAAGTAGTTGAACAAATAACTCATTTCCTGGTAAACGTGGGCACAAATATCAACAGAGGCCTATATGACAGCGCTTATTCGGCGGCACAAACCGTCATGGAAACCAGAGAACTACTCTGCTCCCTTTTCCATTTTAATAATCCCAGCAATGTGGTCTTTACCAAAAACATTACCGAAAGCTTAAATGTAATAATGAAAGGCCTCCTGCGACCGGGTGATCACGTCCTGGTCTCTTCGCTGGAACATAATGCCGTCATGAGGCCGCTTCATTCCTTACTGAAAAATGGTGTTTCCTTTACTGCCGTTCCCTGTTCACCGGACGGGAATCTGGATATAACGAGTATGCCTAAATTAGTGCAGACCAATACCAAAGCAGTCATTATGACTCATGCTTCCAATATCTCGGGAACAATCCTCCCCCTGCAGGAAGTAGGCCAATTCTGCCATGCCAGAAACCTTCATTTTATCATTGACAGTGCCCAAACAGCAGGCTTTTGGGAACTTGATTGGCAAAGGTTGGGCGCTGATGCGCTCACTTTTACCGGGCATAAAAGTCTCCTTGGCCCCATGGGAACAGGCGGCTTTCTCGTTTCGGAACAACTGGCTGCCGAGCTAACCCCACTTATTGAAGGAGGTACCGGAAGCCTTTCGGAAGAAGTAAAACAACCCCCTTACCTGCCGGATAAATTTGAAAGCGGAACTATGAATATCCCCGGGATCTATGGTTTAAATGCGGCCTTAAAATATCTGCTACGGAACGGCCTGCAAGCTATCCGTGAGAAAGAACTAAGTCTTACCCAGCGTTTCGTGCAGGGCATAAAAAATATCCCGGGCATTCATATAATCGGCCCAGAAACCATTGTTAACCGTACCCCCATTGTCTCGCTGGATTTTCCCGGGAAAGATAACGCGGATATTGCCTATCGGCTCGCGAAAGATTATCATATTTTAACCCGCTGCGGAATGCATTGCGCCCCATCTGCCCATAAAGCACTCGGTACTTTCCCGCAAGGTACGGTCCGCTTTAGTTTTAGTCATTTTAATACCCAAGCGGAAATTGATTATGCCCTGTACACCATCGCCCATTTGTAATACCGTAGCGCCATAATCATTTTAACTGACCATGAACCGCCAACCAGATGCACGGCGGTTCTTTTGTTGTCCTCTCCACTCTGTGCCGTTCATGCGCGGGAAGAAAAACCCAATCCCCCGACCTCATCTCCAGGGTTCTACCGTCAGACCAGGCTAATCTGGCCTGCCCCTGCAAAAGCACCACCCATTCGTCCCTCTCCTGGTCGTACCAAAAACCTTCCGGTGAGGCTTGCCCGGTGGAGATAATCCGTTCAATCAACACACCCTCGCTTGAGAAAAGCGCCTCACAATACTCCTCAGCTAATTCTCCCTTAGCCGCGAGAATACTCGCTACTTCCGGCGGTAACTGCCAAAGATTTTTCATTCTGCCTCTCCCCCATACCAAAACTGCCGACTTTTTTCCCGTATTTCCTCCTTCGTTAATTCCCGCGGCCAAAACTGCATCGGACGCTCCGCCCGCATGGCGGCTGCCAAATGCGCAAAAATACGCGGATTCTGCTTCTTTAATTGCCGAATTAAGTCTTTAATTTCCGCCCGCTTCGTATGACCATCAAGGGAACAGGGACTGGGCACCGGGATAAACCCGATTTTTTTGACGAAACTTCTGATTTCACTTTCCCGCAAATAGACTAAAGGTCTGATGACCGTAACCCCTGTTTTATCCAAATAAGTTTTCGGAAGAAAAGTAGTGACCTGCCCCGAATAAATAATACTCATCAAAAATGTTTCCACCGCATCATCATAATGATGCGCAAAAGCGACCTTATTAAAACCATGTTGCTGCGCATAGTTGTGAATAAGCGCCCGCCGGAAATAAGCACACTGTGCACAAGGGGTCTGCGCGGGGTGATGCAAAATATCTTCAGCCAACTCTACCCGCTGTTTCTGATAAGGAATTTGTAATTCCGCACAAAGTTCATCCAGCGAACTCCAGTCCATTTCCGCTTCACTTTTAAAGCCTAAATCAACCGTCATCGCTTCTACTTGTACCGGAAAAGGAAGATGCCGGGTTAAAACCGTTAAGGCATACAAAAGGAAAGCGCTGTCTTTCCCTCCGGAAAGGCCAACCAGTACTTTATCTCCTCTTTCCAATAAATCAAATTCAATCACGGCGCGCTGGACTGTCCTAATCATTCTTTTGGGCAAAGCGATGCGCATTAGTTCTTCTCCCCTTATACTAATATTTGACCAAATCTCTACTTTTGCTCTTGAGCTTGAGCCGGCTTAGGTTAAACGCCAGCCGGGCGGATAATAATTTTTGAGATAATCTCCGGTTTGTTTCGCCCAGCCCAACGGAAAATCCTCTAAACAAACTAAAGTCCAGCCTTTCCTTCCTTCCCGCAAGAGGGTTTCTCCTTTTAAATACTTTTCGGTCTCCGGCTCAGAGACCGAAAAACTGATTTTTTGCCTGACCTCACTGCTTTTTAACCCCATGGCTAACGCTTGGGAGGGGGTAAAACGCTCCTTTTCCAAGGTACCTACGAACCAACCATAACGGGCTACCTTTAAGCCTTTTAAAGCAGGTAGTTCTGCCGGCACTAAATAAAGATATTGCCCTTGCTGACAGAAAAAACCGTCTAACGGCTGCACCAGATTTTCTTCCTGAAATGAGGCAAATGCTGCCGGTACCGCTATTGCGCCCTTCTCGGCGGGAGTACTTTCCTGTTGACAAGATTGCTCACCATCTTCACTGCCTGAGCGGGAATGCTCTTTCCGGACCAATAAAGCCAAAAAGTGCCCTTCTCCTTTTACTTTGTGCGGCCATAACCTCCGCGTTTGATCAGTCCTAAACGGCTCTCCACCCGGCTGAGCAGGATTGTGCTTATCCGCGGAAACTAAAAAGCCCGGTTCCCACCCGTAATCCAGCGGAAGTTCGCCCAAGTCAAAATCCGGATGATCGACCAGAAAATCCGCAATCACCGCTTCATTCTCGCGCAAGGAAAAGGTACAAGTTGAATAAATAATCCGTCCCCCCTTTTTCAGCATACGGGCCGCCTGCGCAAGAATCTCTTTTTGCATCGCGGAACAAACCTCACTGTTATAAGCGCTCCAACTCTTAACTGCCCGGGCATCCTTACGAAACATGCCCTCCCCTGAACATGGGGCATCAACCAAAATCTTATCAAAAAACGCCGGGAAAACCTGCGCCAATCTGGCCGGCTCCTCATTGGTGACAACCGCATTCCTGGCCCCCCAATGCTCCAGATTCCAGACCAACGCTTTAACCCGTTCCGCACTGTTATCGTTACTGACCAGCAAGCCTTTTCCGGCCAAAGCGGCGGCAATTTGCGTCGATTTTCCGCCGGGTGCCGCACAAAGATCCAATACCTTATCCCCAGGCTTGACCCCTAGACAGGCGGCCGGACTCATCGCACTTGGCTCCTGTAGATAATATAACCCGGCCTGATAATAAGGATGCTTGGCCGGTCTTTCATCGCCATGAAGATAGAAGCCGTCCTTGGTCCAGGGAATCTGCTCCAAGTTCAAGCCGGTTTTGGCTAAAAACTCCGCTTCGCTAATTTTTAAGGTATTGAGCCGCAACCCTTGAAAGGGTGTGCCTTCTTCCCAAGTTTTCCGCAACAGCGCCCATTCATCCCCCAGTAGGCTCTGCATTTCATCCACAAACTTTTCCGGTAAATGCATTTCCCTTATCCACCCCGTCCCCAAAGCTTCTAATCAGATTTCCAGCGACATCCAGCCACATATATTTCCGGCTTATTCCTGCAAAGGCGGAAGCACTTCACAGCGGCAAATCGGGCAACCCAAGCCTGAAAACTTCGTTTCATATTCGGTCTGCACATTGCCGGTAAAACCTGAATGATGTAAATCATAGGTAAGCCTACGCACGGAAAATCCCGCCTCAATAAACTCCTGCAAGGAGTATTCAAAAAAAGCCACATTATCGGTTTTGAAGTGAATTTCCCCTTGTCTATTTAAAAGTTTTTTATATATATTCAGAAAATAGGGGCTCGTCAAGCGTCTCCCCTCATGCCGTTTTTTCGGCCAAGGATCGCTGAAATTTAAATATAGTCTGGCAATTTCCCCCGGTATAAAATACTGTTCCAGCAAGGCACCGTCCATATTTAAGAAACGCAGATTAGGCAACTTAACCGCCGGATTTTTTCCGGCTTTCAGCATAATATCCGTAATGCGGTCGATCCCAATAAAATTAAATTCGGGATGATGCGCAGCCATCGTCGTAATAAAGCGACCCTTCCCCATCCCTAACTCCACATGAAGGGAATTATTATTACCAAAAAACTCTTTCCATTTCCCCCGTAATACATCCGGTTCCAGGAGGATCATCCCCGGCAATTCCTCAATTCTTTGGTTAGCAATCGATTTACGGAAACGCATCTAACTATTCCTCCTTCAGACAACTACACGTTAAGATATTAAAACTTTTTGGCAACCTTTGCAAGAGCAAACAAAGTAATTTTACTATGCATACAAATAATCCTCAACGAATTAAGAACTTATCTATGGCCCGGTGAACCCTTTCAAATATTAAGCCTACCAAAAACCAAGCAGGAATATAATCAAGACGGATTAAACCTTGAATATGATATGGTGTGGCCTTACTGTAATCCCAAGGACATTGTCCCAAAATACTTTGCAACAGCCACCCAGTCAAATACTCTATATTGATGATGGCCGCAGCCCAAATAAACCCACGCACATACCAAGGCAGATCCTCAATATAATCGTGAATAGGCTCCAAGAATATGGCCAGCCCATAAATCGGAAACATCCATAAATAAGTCCTGCTTGACAACATTAGATCCCCAGGCCAAAGGGAACCTAAACCCGTCCAGCAAACTTCCAACGTCCAACCGGCAAC
>CAZVLC010000088.1:0-6447 GCA_964627885.1 uncultured Peptococcaceae bacterium | reverse complement strand
GTCAGGCCAATACCTACCACCTGTAAAATTTCCATAGGATAGAACGTCACCACCCTTTAATTTGTACCGCTGCCCTAATGTCTAAAGGAAAAACACACCTTGCACTTTCTCCAATAATTCGGCCAAAAGTTGCACAACCATCATTAAAGCAATTGATACACCGGCTAAGGTGGCAATGAAGGAATACTCTTCTTTTCCCGCCTGCTTCAGGATCGTGTGGAATATTGCCGTTAAAATACCGATTCCCGCTATTTGAAAAATTAATTCAATATTCATCAGCGCTTATCTCCTTTATTTCTTTCTAGAATTCATCAACCAATTTAAATTAGCAGTAGTACAAGAACGGCTCCCAGACTAAAACTAAGATACTGCCAAAGCTTTAGTTTTTTTTCGCGCTCCTCTTCCGCAGCCTTTTGCACTGTGGTCAATTGCCTTTTCGTTAAAGCAATGTATTTTAACTGTTCCTCTTTGGCCGATCCCCCTAACCCTTGTCCAAACAGCTGTAATAATTCATTTTCTTCTTGAGTTAGCGGCACTTCCATCTTTAACGCGGCAATCCCATCCGACCATGCCTCTCCTGCTGTCGCTGCTTTTCTAGTTTGTAACGAATAAGCGGCTTGCATGAATAATGGGCGGCAAAGTAGATTGCTTTTGCTTCCTACTTTTTCTAAAGCAAGCGGCAAAGGCGTGGCAGTATAATTAATCTCTGCTTCCAGCATGGTCAAACCATTTTGTAAAAAACAGAATAACTCCGTTCTTTTTTTGTAAATACGGGAAATCCTTAAGCCAAAGAAAATACAACCGAGCAAGATAAACAAAGCCCCACATAGTTTGCACATCTTATTTCATCCTTTCCATTGTCTTCCCGTTCAATACTTTTTCTAATGTCCCTACCCCTTTACGCCGGCTCAAAATAATAATACGGTCAAAAAATTGCCAGTTTAGTAGGGCTTGCAAGTTAGGCCTTTCCTTGATTTCTTCCATACTATTGCCATGCACCGTAGTTATAATTGTTACCCCAGACTGCAAGGACTGGTACATTGCTTCGAGATCTTCATTTTTTCCGACCTCATCTGTGGCCAAGACTTGCGGTGACATTGACCTGATTAACATCATCATCCCTTGGGCTTTCGGGCAGGCGTCAAGAACGTCTGTTCTTGCCCCAATTTGAAACTGCGGTTCACCTTGATACATCCCGGCTATCTCCGAGCGTTCATCCACAAGCCCCACATTTACCCCAGAAAAATCCAGGGCACTGATGCCATTGCTCAGTTGCCTGACAATATCTCGCAGCAAAGTTGTTTTCCCGCACTGGGGCGGTGAGATGATCAGAGTATGACAAAGTTGACGGTCTTGCTTAATTAAAAACGGTAAGACCTTATCGGCACACCCCAAGATTTGTCGGCCAATCCGATAATTAATCCCGGAAATATCCTTTATAGTTTTGAGATAACCATGATCTATGACTGCCCTCCCAACTAAACCAATACGATGTCCACCCGGAATGGTAATATAACCGTTTCTGAATTCTTCATCCCAGGCATATAATGAATTTTGGCTTAATATCTGCACTGTTCGCTCTAAATCCTCTTTAGTTATTAGCACTCCGTCCTCCAGCGCTGACGTAACTTGTTCATTTGGCGTAATCGACAATTCCTGGGCTCCAACGCGAAAAAGCAACGGTCTTTTGATCCGTAACCGTATTTCCTCAATTTCACTGATAAAAGGAGTTAAGCCTGCGGCAACCAGCTGTTGAATTTTGGGCGACAAGGCCTGAAACCAACTTAACGAAGAAAGCGCTATGGAACTCAGTTTTTTTTCGCTATTAATTGCTTCTCCTTCATTCATTTCCGGATTGTTAAAAAGTACTTTCGCCATGCGGATCACCTCATTGGGATAACTTGGACAATATAATATATTGTCCAAGTACCGTATTTATGCAAAAAATAATTATTCTCAAGAAGCACCTCGCTAAAATGCGAGAAGACAAAAAAGGACTGTTGCTCATGAAGTAACTTCAGGAAGCAACAGTCCACAGTATACCTTATTCAAATATAACTAAATATTTCTCACTGAAACGGTTCCAGTGCTCGATTCAAAATACCATGCAAATAAGCAATTAAGACCCCATAATTAACCATTGGTACGCCGACGGCTTGCGCCTGACTAATTCGGTAAAGCATCGCCCGGCGATTAAGCATACAACCGGCACAATGGATGATTAAAGCGTAATCTCGCAGATTTTCCGGAAAAGAGAAACCACTGCTATGATCAAAAATTAGCTTTTTCCCCGTTTTCTTTGTGAGCCAGCGCGGTATTTTTACGGTGCCGATATCATCATCTTGGCGGTGGTGTGTACAGGCTTCGGCAATAAGAATTTTATCACCGTCTTGCAATTTTTCCACTGTCTTCGCCCCCTGAACCAGTTCTCGTAAATCTCCTTTATGACGGGCAAAAAGGATGGAGAACGAGGTAAGCGGGATGTCCGTCGGTATATCGGCATCTACCTTCGCAAAAGCCTGGGAATCGGTGATTACCAAACCCGGTTTCTTCCGCAATTTTTGTATGGTTTCTTTTAAGTTATCTTCCTTACAAACAAGCGCGGCGATATTATGATCAAGCATATCACGCAGTGTTTGTTGCTGAGGAAGAATCAGCCTGCCTTTCGGAGCGGATTCGTCAATTGGAATTACCAAAACCCCTATTTCTCCGGGCTGAAGTAAATCAGCTACGATCATTCTTTCTTGCTCTTCGGGAACTAATTGAACTAATGCAGTCTTTAGTTCAGACAACCCTTGGGCCGTATGCGTACTGACCGGAATTATTTTAATTCCCAAATCCTTTGCTGTTTTCGCGCTTAAGGCTACAATATCCGCACTTAAAGCGTCTATTTTATTGAATACGCCAATTACCGGAATCTTTTTCGCTTGGAGATGGGTTAAAATCTCCCTGTCATGCTCTGTCACCCCTTGAACGGCATCTAAAACCAGGAGCGCAACATCAGTTTTATTTAGCACTTCCATGGTTTTTATTTTTCGTAACTCGCCTAGCTCACCGGAATCGTCTAAACCGGCCGTATCAATAAAAACTACCGGTCCGAGCGGTAACAATTCCATCGCCTTATAAACAGGATCTGTTGTGGTCCCACGGACATTAGAAACAAGCGCAATTTTCTGCTCCGTTAAGGCATTGATTAAACTTGATTTTCCCGCATTTGTGACCCCGAATAGGGCAATATGCAGGCGATTCGCTCGTGGTGTCTCCTGCAAACTTTGCATGTTCATTTTATCCTCAGTACTCCTTTTCCGTATCAATAAAGTTCACCGTCAAGGTCGCGCGCATGCAGCCCGCACTAAAATAAAATCCCCGTATTAAAAATGCCACGGGGATCAGTTCACGTTCACAAGATTAATCTATTTCTTAACCTTTTGCTACTAGCTTTCTTCTTTTTCTGTATCATTCATCTGCAGATTACTTTCTTCGTTCACATACAAAATCTCATCACAATTTGGACAAGTAATTTCTGTGACATCATCATCTGCTAACATACAAGAATCAACGTGTAAAACTTCATGGCATTTCGGACAAGCCACTTCGACATAATCTCCACCACAACATCCCTCAGGACATTCGTCACCTTCATAATCCTCAAAGTCCTCATCGTCACCATAAAGATCGTCTTCTACATCACCAAGGTCTTGATCAAGAGCCTCAACGTAACTTTCTAATTCATTAATAGCAACAGCCATTTCTCCCAGCACATCCAGCATCGCGTTAAATAATTTCCCTTCTTTACTGTTTGCATCCAGCTCCAGTCCTGCCGCGAGGCCTTGTAAATATGCTGTTTTTTCTTTTAGGTTACTCATTTATCTACCTCCATACAAATATTTACCCTGCCTAAATATATTATACCTTATGCTCTACTGACGTATTCTCCTGTACGGGTATCAATTATTAAAACAGCTCCTTCATTTACAAAGAAAGGCACTTGGACAATTAAACCGGTTTCTAACGTGGCCGGTTTACTCCCACCCGTTGCCGTGTCCCCTTTGACCCCAGGTTCGGTAGCCGTAACCGTTAATTCAACCTGTTTAGGTAAATCGAGCCCAATTACCGCCCCCTGATAAAAGAGAATTCCTGTCGTCATGTTTTCCTTAAGATATTTGGGGGCATCTTCCAGTAAACTCTCTAATAAGGATACCTGTTCATATGTTTCCGTATCCATGAATACCCAACTATCCCCTTCCTTATAGAGATATTGCATCTCTTTACGGTCAATATGCGCTTTGGGGAATTTTTCACCAGGGCGGAAGGTCTTTTCTATTACAGAACCCGTTTTCACACTGCGCAATTTACAGCGAACAAAAGCGGCCCCTTTCCCTGGCTTGACATGCTGAAATTCCAGTAATTGAACGACATCACCATCTAATTCAAATGTAACCCCTGTCCTGAAATCCGTTGTTGAAATCATGATTTACCTCCTCAAAATTATTTATGTAGTGCAAATGTTTTCGGTGACTTTGTTAATATTTCACACCCACCCGGGGTAAGAACAACCAGATCTTCGATCCGAATGCCACCCCAACCTGGAATATAAATGCCTGGTTCAACTGTTACAATCATCCCGGGCTCAAGAATTGTTTCATCCCGAGGAGATAAACTAGGTTCCTCATGAATTTCCAAACCTACTCCATGCCCAAGCCCATGCCCAAAACAATCGCCGTACCCTGCTTCGGAAATAATCTGGCGGGCCAGGAGATCTGCTTCATTAGCACGCATTCCGGGCTGAAGATGCTTTAATACCGTTTCTTGAGCATTGAGTACAACTTGATAGATCTCCTGTGCCCTTTTATCAGGTTCTCCTAAAAAAAGCGTTCTCGTCATATCAGAATGGTAGCCGTGATACACTGTGCCAAAATCCAGTACAACCATCTCTCCGGCTTGCATAATTCTATTGGATGCAACCCCATGCGGTAACGCCGCACGCTCACCCGAGGCAACAATCGTCTCAAAAGCGTTTCTAGTCCCCCCAAGTCGACGCATAAAAAACTCTAACTCTATCGATACTTCTCTTTCACTTAAACCGGGCTGTAGATATTCGAGCAGATGCAAAAAAGCCCTATCCGCAATTTCTACAGCCTTTCTAATTAACTGAATCTCTTCCGTGCCTTTAATCTTTCTCATTACCTTGGAGGGATTTTGGACCGGATAAAAACCGACTTCGGCTATTTCTTCTTTCAACTTTGTAAATACTGCTAAAGTAAGTTCATTCTGATCCACACCGATTCGCTTCATTCCATATTGCCCAACGAGCTCCCCTAGCTTTTGATAAGCCGATTTATCCCCGAACACAATTTCAAATCCGACTGCCTGTGATGTCGCTTGTTCCATGTATCGGAAATCAGTAATCAAAAAGTTGTGTGTTGGCGCAACCGCAATTAACAGCCAACAACTCGTGCCTGTAAATCCACTTAGATAAAAGCTCAGCACGGGATCAGTGATAAGATAAGCATCCAATCCTTGTTGAGAAATAAGTGCTTTAAAGTGCGCTAAGGAAGAATTATTCAACTTTAGTCCTGTCCTCTTCGTCTAGAAAATAGGCGGCAGCTTCTAAAGCAAACCGATAACCCGGCACCCCTAACCCAGTAATTTGCCCTTGTACAACATTAGCCAACATGGAATGCTGACGGAAATCTTCCCGTTCATAAATATTACTGATATGTACTTCCATCGCCGGCTTTTGAACAGCTTTCAACGCATCTCTAATTGCAATACTGGTATGAGAATATGCAGCAGCATTAATAATTAAATAATCATATTTCCCTGCTTCTTGAATTTTATCAACAATAGCTCCTTCACAATTTGATTGGAACGTATCTACTTCCATCCCTAATTCTTTTCCGTAGTCTTGTAACTGCTTGTTTAATTCTTTTAATGTCACATTTCCGTATATTTCAGGCTCTCTTTTACCTAATAAGTTCAGATTTGGACCATGAATCACACATACTCTAGGCATTAAAAATCCCACCCCTCAAAAAAATTTCTTTATGCATTTTATCACAAATAAGCTAGATTTCCCAGTACTTCTTCCGATTTTTTTTGCGCTAATCCGTGATGTCATTTTAATTTAAGTCAATTCCCGCTAATCCTGATGCCTTCAACCCCAACAGTAGGAGCCCCTTTCCCGATAAAAAATGTTAAATCATCAGCAATCGCGATAACATGCTGTAGCAAATCACGTAAATTTCCCGCAATCGCTAAACCTTTCACCGGTTTCGTTAATTCCCCCCTTTCAATTAATAATCCGGAAGCCCCTAAAGAAAAATCACCCGTAATAGGGTTGACTGTATGTAACCCCATGATGTCAGTCACATAAAGTCCCTGCTCAATCACCTTAAATAATTGTTCAGGCGTCATATTTCCTTTATCTATATAAAAATTCGTAGT
>CAZVLC010000087.1:0-6464 GCA_964627885.1 uncultured Peptococcaceae bacterium | reverse complement strand
TTTCGGAGGAGGGACATCCACCAGAAACAGAGGGCCACAGCAGGGTGCTGATTTAAGGTATGACTTGAGTTTAACCTTTGAAGAGGCGGCCTTTGGCGTGGAAAAGGATATCGAGCTACCTCGTCTGGAAAACTGCTCCACTTGTCATGGCAGCGGAGCTAAACCGGGAACAAGTGCGACCACTTGCGCAAAATGTCAGGGCACCGGCCAGGTTCGGATTACCCAGCGCACACCGCTGGGACATTTTCAGACGATTAAGCCATGTCCGGACTGCGGGGGTGAAGGGAAAATTATCACTAATCCGTGTCCAGAATGTCATGGCAGAGGAAAATTACGTAAGAACCGCAAACTGCATATTAAAATCCCGGCGGGTGTCGATAACGATTCGCGGATCCGCTTATCCGGGGAAGGGGAGCCAGGCACAAAGGGAGGACCGCCTGGTGACTTATATGTTTTTATTGAAGTGAAACCACATCAATTGTTTGAGAGACACGGGGACGATATTTATATGGAGTTTCCGGTAACTTTCGTGCAGGCTACTTTAGGCGCGGAGGTGCAAGTGCCCACGCTGGAAGGGAAAGCATCCTTAAAAGTACCGGAAGGTACTCAAACCCATACAATTTTAAGGTTGAGGGGTCAAGGTATTCCTCATTTGCGGGGAACCGGAAGGGGAGACCAACATATCAGAGTTGTCGTGGTTACGCCGAACAAACTTACGGACGAGCAGAAAAAGGTCTTGCGGCAATTTGACGATAGCACGGATAAAAGTAATTATAATCCGAAGGGTAAAGGGAGAGAGAAAGGTTTGTTGGAAAGGCTCTGGGACGGTTTGAAAGGAATGGGAGAATAAGCGATGGAATGGCAAGAGATTGCGGTAATTGCATTACCTGAAGCCGTAGAGGCGGTGGCGCAATGTTTTTATGAGTTAGGTTCCGGCGGGGTAGTAATTGAAGATCCGGCCTTATTAAAGTCGCGGATTAATGAAGGAAAATGGGATGCCTTTGAATTACCGGAAGAAATGTTACAGCGCTCTTTTCCGGTAGTCAAAGGCTACTTACCTGTAAACGAAGAGCTTCCGGCGAAGCTGGAAGAATTGAAAAACGGGATAGAGGAAATCTTGGCACGTTTGGGGGAAGAGTCTCCCGGGGCGATGAAATTAGCGATTTTACAGGAGGAAGACTGGGCTAATTCCTGGAAGGTCTATTTCAAGCCCTTAAAATTAGGAAAGAAAGTGGTGATTAAGCCCTCCTGGGAAAGTTACGAAGCCCAAGCAGGGGAAATCGTCCTGGAAATGGACCCCGGTATGGCTTTTGGGACAGGGACGCATATTACGACCACCATGTGTGCTGCTTTTTTAGAAAAATATTTGCGGCAAGGTGATTCGGTTTATGATGTCGGAACAGGTACCGGGATTCTGGCGATGTTGGCGGCATCAACGGGAGCGTATGCGGTGTTGGCACTGGATTATGATCAGGTGGCGGTGAAGGTCGCTACTGAAAATATTCAGCATAATAAGTTGGAAAAACTGATTACAGTAAAACAAAATGACCTGCTTTCCGGAATAGAAGGACAGGCGGATTTTATTGTGGCCAATATTATTGCGGACATTATTCTGAAACTATTGCCCCAGGCAAAGGCTCACCTGCGGGTGGGAGGATACTTTCTTGCTTCCGGGATTATTGAAGAGCGGAGGCCGGAAGTGCTTCAGGCGGCCGAAGCTGTCGGCTTTAAGCTCGTGGAAGAGCGCATCAAAGACGAATGGGTTGCTCAGGTTTGGCAATTAAAGAGTGAGGAAGAATAGGGAGTAGGGGTAGAATGGATGCATAGATTTTTTGTACCGAAAGAAGCTATAAACAATGGGCAAGCGGTAATCAAAGGCGAGGAGTTAAGTCATCTCGCTAAGGTGTTGCGTTTAACCACAGGAGATCCGCTTGCCTTCTTTGATGGAAAAGGCCAGGAATATCAAGGTAAGATTATGGCCTTGACGAAAGATGAAGCGGTCATTCAAGTAACTGAGTCACTTTCTGTGTCTACGGAAAGCCCTTTAGAGGTGTGGCTGGTGCAGGGGATTCCTAAAGGTGAAAAAATGGAGTTGGTCATTCAAAAGGCTACGGAGCTGGGTGTGCGTGGGATCATTCCTTTGAAAACAGAACGTTGCGTCGTGAAATTGGCAGGGGCCAAGGAGGAAGAACGGCGCAAACGTTGGCAAAAGGTGGCGATTGAAGCGGCGAAGCAATGCCGCCGGGCGTTGGTGCCGGAGGTTCTGTCTCCTTGCAGTATCGGCAGCTTTTTAGCAAGCATCCCCAGGGAGCGGTACCTTTTTGTGCCTTGGGAAGAAGGCGGGCTTTCGATCAAAGAGGTATTAAGAGAACAAAAGCATCAGCAGGTCCAAACCTCATCTCGGCCAGTATATTTGGTGATTGGACCGGAAGGCGGTTTGGCTGCAAGTGAGGTAAATGAACTGAAAAACAACGGGGGGATTCCCGTCACGTTGGGTCCTCGGATTTTGCGCACGGAGACAGCCGGACTGGCCGCAATCGCGGTTGTGATGTTTGCCTGGGGGGATATGGGATAATGAATAATAAAGGGTCAACCGAAGGGAAACGGGTTGCCTTTCATACGCTGGGCTGCAAAGTTAATCAGAATGAAACAGAGGCTCTTGCCGCGTTATTTCGGGAAAGAGGCTATCAGATTGTAGACTTTGAGGAGAAAGCCGATTTATACGTGATTAATACTTGTACGGTGACGCACCTGGCCGATCGAAAATCACGACAGATGATTAGAAGAGCGGTCAATCTTAACCCTCAGGCCCAAGTAGTGGTTACCGGTTGTTATGCCCAAACAGATGCCGAGGCTGTACAAAAGATACCCGGGGTAAGCCTGATAGTTGGTACGAATGAGAAAGCCCATTTAGTAGACCTGGTGGAAGAGGGCCTTTTGGCTAACCAATCCCCGCCAGGGCAAAGCGGTGATTCCGGCGCTACTCAGGCGAAACCGCAGATAGTTGTACGAAAATATCAGGAATTAAAAGATTTTGAGGAGATTAAGGTTGATAAAGACGTGCAAAGAGCACGGGCATACTTAAAGGTGCAGGAAGGTTGTAATCAATTTTGCTCTTACTGTATTATTCCTTACGCGCGCGGTCCCGTCCGTAGCCGTTCCTTAGCAAACACCTTGGCAGAGGCCGAAAAGCTCATTGGTCACGGATTCCAAGAGATTGTTCTGACGGGGATTCATTTAGGAGCTTATGGCCTGGATTTAAGGAAAAAGGATAATTTGGGAACACTCTTACAAAAGTTGCTCACTCTTGACCCAAATGTGCGTTGGCGCCTGAGTTCGTTGGAGCCTACTGAGGTTAGTCCGGAAATAATCGGTTTGCTTAGGGATTATCCGAATTTCTGTCCTCATTTGCATTTACCTTTACAAAGCGGACATGACGAAGTGCTCAAGGCCATGCAGCGGCCTTATACGACCGCCCAGTATTTGCAAACGATTACGGAGATTAGAAAGGCCGTACCGGATATTGCCATATCCACCGATGTAATGGTGGGTTTTCCGGGGGAAAAAGAGGAATATTTTCAGGAGTATATGCAATTTGTTGAGCAGATTGGCTTTAGTAAACTGCATGTTTTTAAGTATTCACCTCGTAAAGGCACGCCTGCCGCTGGGTTCTCAGCGCAGGTTGCCCCACCGGTCAAGGAGGCGCGCAGCCGCAAGTTAATCAATTTAGGGAAGAAATTAGAAGAACGTTATGCCAAGAAGTTTCTTTATCGTATAGTGGATGTTTTAGTAGAGGAACAGGTAGACGAAGCAATTTGGGAAGGAAGCAGTGCTAATTATTTAAAGGTGCGATTTCAAACTTCTTCGGGCTATAGAGGCAAAATACTTCCGGTTATTTTACGGGAATTTGCCGAAGGTTATTGTCTTGGAGACCGTTTCCAGTTAAAATAAAGGAAGAGAAGGAGGTGAAGAGATTATGAGTGATTGTCTCTTTTGTAAAATTGTAAGTGGCGAAATACCAAGCAAAAAAGTATATGAGGATGACCGCATATTGGCATTTTACGATATAAATCCGGCTGCTCCTGTACATATTCTGGTTATTCCGAAGGAACATATTGATAGTCTGGCTGCTTTGCAGGATGAGCAGTTGGCTCTAATAGGTTATTTGCATGGAAAGATTCGTGATATTGCACGGGATTTAAAGTTGGATTATGGTTATCGGGTCGTGAACAATTGTGGCAGTGATGGGGGACAAGAAGTTGGGCATCTTCACTTCCATTTATTAGGTGGGAGAAAAATGCTTTGGCCGCCAGGTTAATTCTTGACCCCTTCCCACTATTCAAGTATAATATTAGATGTGTTATTTTAACCTTATTCCGTGTAAAATTTCAGCAAGCTACGTAGTAAGTTTTTTAGCAAGACGGTCGTAGTGGAGGGAGGGAAAAATGAATGAGCGAAGTGAGAGTAGGCAAAAACGAAACTCTTGATAGTGCACTCCGCCGCTTTAAGCGAACTTGTCAGAAGTCTGGTGTTCTTGCCGAGTTTAGGAAACATGAGCATTATGAAAAACCTAGTATTAAGAGAAAAAAGAAATCTGAAGCAGCTAGAAAGCGGAAGTTCAAATAAGAGTTTAGACACAAATAGCAGCTCGGGTGAATCCGAGCTGTTTTGTAATAACTCAACTATTCAGATTATAGTAATAAAGCCCTATCGGAAGAGTGTTTTTCCGATAGGGCTTTAATTGTTGTGAAGAACCGTGCCTCTTTCACCTGTTTAATTGAAAAGTAAGCTGCATACTTCTGCTGCTGATTCTTTCGGAGTATCGACTTACGGCGGTACCTCTGTTTTTCATATATATTTCCAAGCCTTTAGGCCCTCTGTTGTAGGCAGTTAAGGCTCGATGGTAATCCCCATTATGGCGATGCAATAATTTCGCAAGATAGTATGTGCCTAAGCTGATGTTATAGTCAATATCAAATAGGGTCTTTTCACCGATATTTATTCCCAATTCTCTAGACAGTTCTTTGGCTGTCACGGGTTTGAGCTGGCACAAGCCTCTTGCGCCATCTTTACTAACTGCTTTTGGATTAAAGTCACTTTCAGCTTTAATCAATTCAAGCATGATCATCGGATTGATCCCGTATTTTTCGCTTTCTCTCAGCGTAACTGCCACCACTTGTGGGGATGTTCCGTAGATTTCTGAAAATCTTTTAAGCTGATTTAACTCCTCCTTTAATTGGTCCAATTCTTCTTGCTTTTTTTGCAGTTCTTGTTTTAGTTCTTGTTTGATGGCGCGGTTTTCTTGATACAATTCGCAATAACAGAATATTGCCGCAAATACAAGGATACTACAAAGCAAAAAAAGCAACGGTATTTTCTTATTGTTACTACTAAACACAAAAAGCCTCCTAACTAATTATCAATATATGGGAAATGTTGGCACGAACAAATGCGCCAAACTTTATATATTATATACAATTATTTTGAAATATGCAACAGGGAAAATTGCAAATTTGTCTCCCGAATTTGTCCCTTAATTTGTCTCGAGGTTAAGATGGTATTTGTGCGAAGATTATGTTAGACTTATGTAATAAATACAATCGCAATTTGGGGTGAACTATGAAAAAGAAATACGTTTTTACGGGGCTTCTGTTTAGTCTGCTTTTATGTTTCTGCGCTACAAATCTGCTTGCGGCACCTTCTGCAAAGGTTTATGTTATCCCGGTTGAGGAAACGATTGATCCGGGTTTAGCTAGTTTTGTGGAAAGAAGTATTAACGAGGCGGAAGAAAAGCAGGTTGATTTAATTCTCCTGGAGATCGATACCCCCGGCGGACGGATTGATGCTGCCGAAAGTATCAAGGAAGCCATTGGTAATACCAAAATCCCCACCATAGCTTTGGTAAAAGGAGGGGCTATTTCGGCGGGTGCTTATATAACCTTAGCCTGTCCGAAAATCGCGATGGTTCCAGGGTCAACAATCGGTGATGCCGAGCCGCGTTTAAGCGATGGGACAGAGGTTGATGAAAAGATTATCTCTTATTGGGCTGCGGAAATGGGAACTACAGCCGAAAAAAACGGGAGAGACAGGCGTATTGCCATGGCGATGGCGGACCGGGATATCGAAATTCCCGGAATTGTGGAAAAGGGTAAGTTGCTGACTTTTACTTACCAACAGGCAAAAGACCATGGCTATGCTGATTATATTGTGGCAGACAGAGCTGAATTACTGCGGGTAGTGGAGTTGGAGGACGCAGAAATATTGGAAGGAAAGCTTTCTGCAGCGGAAAGATTAACGCGGGTCGTTACTAATCCCTATATTGCTTCCATCCTGTTAATGCTCGGGATTGCCGGGATCGCTATTGAGCTTTTTACGGTTGGGTTTGGGATTGCTGGTTTATTAGGGATCGCTTCGTTAACCCTATATTTTGGGGGGCATATGATGGCCGGATTTAGTGGTTGGGA
>CAZVLC010000086.1:0-6477 GCA_964627885.1 uncultured Peptococcaceae bacterium | reverse complement strand
GCAGTATGTTCACCCCAATCAGGAGGATAGTTCAAACCAATTGAGTAACCGATCCGGGATTCTTTGGCATAACCGTATTTACTTAGGACCTTCCTCCAGGCAGCTTCCACTTCTTCACAGGTCACACCGGCTTTTACCGTATCTAAGGCTGCATTTAATCCTTCAACGGTAATCTTCGCAACTTCTTCGACTTGTTTGGAAGGCTTACCAAGAGAAATTGTCCGAGCCATCGGGCAATGGTACCGCTTATAGACACCGGCTGTTTCAATATACATGGTTGTTCCGGCCGTATATCTGGAATCATCCCAGGTCAAATGGGGCGCACCGGCTGTTTCCCCCGCCGGCATCATTGGTTGGGCCGATACATAGTCCCCTCCAAATTCCTCGGTACCGGTGATTTGCGCATGCAGAATAGCGGCAGCGACATCACATTGCCTTACCCCTACATCAATTGCATCAATACCGGCTTTCATCGTTAAATCAATAATCTTACCGGCTTTTCTCATTAATTCTATTTCCGCATCGGATTTATTAATTTTCATCCAGTTAACCAAATTGTGGGCATCGACAAAATTAGCATTGGGCAACCCGGCTTGCAGTCTTGCAAAAGCCTTGGCGGTGAACCAGTAAGCGTCCATTTCCACGCCAATCCTTTTATTGCCATAACCTAACTCTGTTAAAACCTGAGCCATGTAATCCATCGGATGTTTGACAGTATTCTGTACATAATCGTCACTGTAAGCATAGACGTGGTCTTTGCCTAGCCAGGTTGTTTTCACGGCGCCACAGAAGGCATCCATGTAACGACCGATAAATCTAGGCACTTCATCATCCAAAGCTACTATGACTATCTGATGTACATAGAAAGAAATGGCATCATAACCGGTAACATAATTCATGTTGGCGGGATCAGTAATGAGTAGGACATCAATACCCTTTTCAGACATACTTGCCTTAACATTTTTTAATCTCTCCAGGTACTCTTCTTTCGTAAAAGGCATCCTCATCATTGGCTAACAATCTCTCCTTTCGTATCTACCTACCCCCAGCTAATTAAATGGCGCTCATTATCACCCCCTTACTAGGGTTTTACAGTTAATCAGCTAAATAAGCCAAAACAGTTCTCACATGCATTTCTACACCCGCGCTTAACACATCTTCATCAAGGTTAAAGCGAGGATGATGATGTGGAAATGTTGTTTCTTTTTCCTGATTGCCTGTCCCAATAAAGGAGAAGACACCCGGGACTTCATTGCTGAATTCGGCAAAATCTTCGCCTCCCATACAGACAAAGGGGGCAACGTTTTCCGGTTTGACAATCGTCCCGGCTACTTCTTTCACCATACCAATTAAATTCGGATCGTTAATCAGGGTTGAACTGCTGGGTATAAACTCTAATTCGTATCCTGCGCGACAGGCCTCACATACATTCGCCACAATTCTTTCAAATCTTCGTCTTGGTTGCTCCTCCAACTCATCACTGCTATCATACAGAGTACGGATTGAGCCTAGCATCTCTACATTACTTGGAATAATGTTTGGTGCCGAACCGCCGGAAATCTTCCCGAAAATAATGAGGGTGGGTTTTAAAACATCTATTTCTCTGGTTTGAATCAATTGAACTGTCTGAATAAGATTAGCAGCCGTAATAATCGGATCGATGGAGGCATGGGGAGAGCCACTGTGACCGCCCTGCCCCTTTACCACCAAACGGAAATTATATTGACCTGCCATGACCGGACCACCGGCTACCGCAATCTGCCCACTGGGAATCGGAGTCCATAAATGGATACCAAATACTGCATCAACATGAGGATTTTCCATAACCCCTTCTTTTATCATTTGCAGAGCACCGGCATCCTCCTCATTAGGCTGAAATACAAACTTCACATTACCCTTAATCTCTTCTTTGTGTGAAGCAAGGATTTTGGCTGCCACAAGCAGCATCGCCACGTGACCGTCATGTCCACAGGCGTGCATTTTACCGGGTTCCACCGATTTATAAGGAACATCGTTCTCTTCCTGTACCGGCAAAGCATCCATATCCGCTCTCAACATCACCGTGCGACCGGGTTTGCTACCCCGTAACAACCCCACGACCCCTGTCTTGGCAACATTAGTCTGTACCTCGAGCCCACACTCTTGCAGATACCGCGCAATAATTTCCGAAGTTCTGATTTCCTGAAAACCTAATTCCGGATGCATATGAAAATCGCGTCTTAGGGCTATCAATTCCTCTTGCAGTTGTTCAATCTGCTTTTTAATCTCCATCATGCCATACTCCTTTTTTGCTTATCCCTTGCTTAATTCCTTGCTTATCCCAAGCTTATCCCAGGCTTATCCCTTGCTGGTTTCTCGCTTAGACCCAGCCTCTGGCTTTCATGGCTTTACTAATCTTTGTTAAAGCGTTGATCCAAGCGCCATACCGATAGGTCGTATTAAATTTCTTGGCGGCATCGGCAGTTTCATGATAAGCCTTGGTGATTCTTTCCCGCAGCTTTTCCATAACTGTTTCCAGATCCCAATAGGTATCGGTAAGCCCTTGCGTCCGTTCAAAGCTACAAACGATAGCACTACCGCAATTTGTGAGAACATCAGGTACGATCGTGACGCCATTGGCCTCGAGAATCGCTTCCCCTTCGGGAGTAACAGGGCCATTGGCACATTCCATCACTAATTTTGCTTTAACTTTAGCCGCATTTTTGTCGGTGATAACGCTTTGTACAGCGGCCGGCAACAAGATATCGCATTCCACTTCCAGTACATCCATCGTGGACATCTGAGTGGTACCGGGGAAATCTTTAACGGAGCCGGTCTTGGCCACATAATCAATTAATTTTTCCACATCAATGCCGTCAGCTGAAGCGATACCGCCGTAAATATCGCCGATCGCGACAACTTTAAACCCGTCCTTATGCAGAAGCAGTGCGGCATTGCGCCCTACATTACCAAAACCTTGCACCGCTACCCGTGCTCCTGCCGGAAGACCTAAGTCTTTGACCGCTTCTTTTGTTACATAGAAAGCACCGGTTCCGGTCGCTTCGGTACTGCCCAGCGTCCCATTTACCTCAGCCGGTTTATCATTGATAGCCGCCGGGCTATGGAAGCCCATGATTTCTTCATACTCATCAAGCATCCAAGCCATTGTTTTCCCGCTTGTCCCAATATCAGCACCAGGGATGTCCACCCAAGCACCCTTTACGGGCAGCTTACGGATAAAGCCTCTGATTAACCGTTCATATTCGCCTTCACTTAATTCACGCGGATCAGCCTTGATGCCACCTTTGCCGCCGCCGGCCGGAATCCCACCCACAGCGTGCTTAATGGTCATCCAGAAACCTAAAGCTTTCACGATGTCCAGATCCAGATCGGGGACAACTCTGGTCCCATCTTTTGTCTGCCCCAGCGCATCATTGTACTGTACCCTGTAAGCTGTGAAAATGCGCAGCTCCCCATTGTCCATTTTCATCGGAATGGTAAACTCCATAATTCTTTTCGGCTGACTGAGCATTTTTACGACATTCGGATCAATGCCGGCAATTTCACTGGCCTTCCGCAAGGTTGCCTGTGATGTTTCAAAAGGATTTGAACTCATTTGTTTTCTGCCTCCTCTAAATTTAATCACGCCTATTTTGCCCCACTTTTCCCCTAAAGATTACTATCTGGGTAATTAGGGCCTTTCTTTTGTCAATTTCTTAGCGTGATAATAAATTTGCCACGTACGAATAACCTGTTTCCACAGCCTTTTGATTTATTTCAATAAGGTTAGCTTTGTGCGGTGGGAAGAGATTCGTAACCTGAGCCTCTACCTCTGCACGTTCCACAAAATCAACAAAATTTAAAACAGCACCTAAAGCAACCATATTCGCTGTCTTCGGATTGCCAATTTCTTGAGCGATATCATTCACAGGTACCTTGATCAACTGTACATCTTTCCTTGATGGTTCGATGCTAATGAGAGAACTGTTGATCATGATAATACCGTTTTCCTTGACAATATGTTCGTACTCAACTAAGGACTTTTCATCAAAAACCATTAAGAGCTCAGCCGCAGAGATAACCGGTGAACCCATTTCATCGGAAACAACGATCTGGCACATGGTCTTTCCGCCTCTTTTTTCCTGGCCATAGGAAGGTGCGAACGTCACGGTATACCCTCTTTTTACGGCAGTAGCGCACAGTAATTCACCGAGTAACATGACACCCTGACCGCCAATCCCGGAAAACATTAATTCATGCCGCATTATTTCGCCACCTCCGGACTTTTAAATACTCCCAACGGATAGATCTTCGTCATTTCTTCGCCCAAAAATTCTAAGGCTTTTGTTGGTTTCATTTTCCATCCTGTGGGGCAGGGAGAAAGGACCTCCACAAAACTGAGTCCCTGTCCTTCCATCTGATATTCAAACGCTTTCTTGATTGCTTTTTTGGTCACCATGATATTCTGAGGAGTATTCACGGCAACCCGTTCACTATAGTAGCAACCCTTAATGTTTGAAATTAGCTCAGCCATGTTCACCGGAGCACCGGTCAGTTCTTCACTTCTCCCGTATGGTGAAGTGGTAGTCTTTTGCCCAAGCAAAGTGGTAGGAGCCATCTGTCCGCCGGTCATCCCGTAAATGGCATTATTAATAAAAATAACACTGAATTTTTCGCCGCGAATTGCCGAATGCATAATTTCCGAAATACCCTCTGAAACCAAGTCTCCATCGCCTTGGTAAACAATAACGAGATTTTCCGGTAAGGCCCGTTTGATTCCTGTTCCCACCGCGGGAGCCCGTCCATGCAGAGCACAAATTGAATCGGTATTAAAATATTGGTCAGCATAAACAGAGCAACCGATTGGCCACACGATAATCGATTTTTCGAGCCAATTCTTCTCTTCAATGATCTCGGCAATAAGTTTATTCACAATCCCGTGTCCGCAGCCGCCGCAATATTTAAAATATGCGTCTGTTAATACTTGCGGTCTTTTGTACATGACCTTCATTTATTGCACCCCTTTTTGATCTACGATTTGTTTCGGAATATTTATTTCCGATAATATTCGCACAGCTTCTCGTACAGTTCATCAGGTGTCGGAGTCATTCCACCCAGCCTGCCGTAGAATCTGACCCGTTCCTTGTCTTTTACAGACAATTTCACGTCTTCCACCATTTGACCGGCATTTAATTCGGCAACAAAGAAATCTTGCTGGTCAAGTCCGGCAAAGGCTTTTACCGGGAAAGGCCATAAAGTAATCGGTCTAATCATGCCCACCTTCATACCTTCAGCCCGTGCTCTTTTTATAGTACCAAGGGCAATCCTGGCCACACTACCAAAAGCCACAATAATTATCTCCGCGTCATCAACCTGATAGCTTTCCCATCTTTGTTCATTCGTGGCAATTTCGTTAAACTTTTTCTGCAAGGCCAGATTGTAATTTTCCCACTGGATCGGTCCATCGCCACAAGTGGTAATTACATTGTGCTTCCTGCCTTTCGGTCCGGTCATCGTCCAATCAAATTGCTCATTAGGAGTAATCTTGGCCGGAAGCTCCAAAGATTCTCTCATCTTCGCCAGCATCGCGTCGCTCAAGATGACCACCGGATTTCTGTATTTAAAGGCCAAATCAAAAGCTTCAACGGTTAAATCAGCCATTTCCTGGACCGAATAAGGAGCAAGAACTAATGTGTTGTAATCCCCATGGCCGCCGCCTTTGACCGCTTGGAAATAATCGCCCTGTGCCGCCAAAATATCCCCATCGGCAGGGCCCGGACGCATGACATTTACGATAACTGCCGGCAAGCCCGCAGCCGCCATATAAGATGTCGCTTCCATTCCCAAACTAAAACCGGGGCCGGATGTAGCCGTCATTACTCTTTTTCCGGTCGAAGCAACACCGGCCAACATATTAAACGCCGCCACTTCAGTTTCGGCCTGTATGAAGACTAAATTCTCCTGAGGTGCCTTTTCCGCATAATATTCAGGTACCTCACTTGAGGGAGTGATCGGATAACCAAAGAAGAACCGACAACCAGCCCTAATTGCAGATTCTGCTAATGCGGCATTGCCCTGCATAAATACTTTTTCACCCATGTCTAAAACCTCCTAGCCATTAATGTCCTTAATTACTTCGATTGCCGCTTCGGGACACATCCTTGCACATGTCGCGCAGGCGATGCAATTCTCGATTTTCTCAACAGCAGGCGGATAATAGCCTTTCTTGTTGATCTCGCTGCCATTAGCTAATACTTGCTTAGGGCAAAACTGGACACAGTAACCGCATTCCTTGCATCTATCAAAGTTGATTTTGACAGAGTTCATTGAATTAACCCCTTTCCTTACGATTAAAAACCAAGATACAGAAATGCAATATTTCTTGCCAAACTACATAAAACCAGATAAAATACTCTTATCTCTATAACTAAATTACTGATTACCATGTGTTGTTTTGCGGAGCCCTGTGGCTCCTGTTTTTTTCTTTTCTTTACTCAC
>CAZVLC010000085.1:0-6536 GCA_964627885.1 uncultured Peptococcaceae bacterium | reverse complement strand
AACATCATTTAAAAACATTTGACGAATATGTTATAATAGTTCAAGTAGAATATGAGGGGGTATCTTCATTATGGCGCGTCAAAATCACCGAACAAAAATAAAATATTTACGCATATTAACCTTAGCCTTCCTTTTGGCTTCTTTTATTATAATCGGTGCAGGTATCGGCTTCGTCTTTGGGGCATTACGCACTTTGCCTTCCTATGATTTAAACAATATTACCGGAGAACTATCCAGCCAAATCTATGATAAAGATGACAAAGATGTAATTGCGCTTAGAACGGAAAAAAAGCGAGTTGAACTTAACCAAACTGAAATCCCGGAGGTAATGAAGCAAGCAATTATTGCCATTGAAGACCAGCGCTTTGAAAAACACTTCGGCGTAGATTTCTACCGTTTAGGCGGAGCAATCCTGGCAAATATCAGAGAAGGCTACGGAGCCGAAGGTGCCAGTACGATTACCCAACAGTTAGTTAAAAACGCGATATTGGATAACAGGGAAAAGAAAATGCGCCGAAAAATCCAGGAACTATATATCGCTTTACAATTAGAAGCCCGGTATTCCAAAGAACAAATTTTGGCCTTTTATCTCAACAATATCCCTTACGGGCACGGCACCTGGAGCTTACAAACAGCCTCCCAGCTTTATTTTGGGAAAGATGCCAAAGATCTGACATTGGCGGAAGCCGCCATGCTGGCCGGCGTTGTTAATCGCCCCACCACTTATTCTCCCTACAATAATCCCGAAAAAGCGAAGCAACGGCGTGCTTTGGTACTTAACGAAATGGTTAAAATGAATTATATCACCCGGGAAGAAGCTGATAAGGCTAAAGAAGAGCCCTTTACTCTTGCCGGATTAAAACCAAACAGCTTCCGCTTTCAATCATTTATCGACTGCGTGATTGCTGAAGCTGCGGATAAATTGAATTTAGACGAAGATGAACTATCTATTCTTTATACCGCCGGTTTCCGGATCTATACCACAATGGATACCAAGACACAAGAAACTGCTGAAGAAGTTTACGCTAACGATAAAAACTTTCCTGCCGGAAAAGGGGGCAAAATCGTTCAATCGGCCATGGTTGTACTTGATCCCCACAGCGGGGGTATTCGGACAATTATTGGTGGGAGAAACCAGCAAGGAGAAAGGCAATTTAACAGGGCCGTAAATGCCACCCGTCAACCAGGTTCGGCAATGAAACCGATTGCGGTATATGGACCGGCTTTA
This sequence comes from uncultured Peptococcaceae bacterium, assembly GCA_964627885.1. GTDB lineage: Bacteria > Bacillota > Peptococcia > DRI-13 > DTU073 > UBA3937. The sequence goes on along the minus strand of CAZVLC010000085.1, from coordinate 5,308 downwards.
GAAAAAGGCTACAGTCCGGCTACTGTCCTTGATGATTACCCAGAACAATATGATTCTTACCAAGGTACAAAAACCTTCGTCAACTTTGATAATAACTACCGTGGTTTAATAAGTATGCGCACCGCCTTACAGTATTCGGTTAATACCGTCGCCGTAAAAATGTTGCAACGTATCGGTGTTTCGGAAGGATTTAATTTTGCTAAATCCTTAGGAATCACCAGCCTGGTGGAAAGCGGCAGCGCTAACGACATGGGACTATCCCTTGCTTTAGGTGGATTAACAAAAGGTGTCTCTCCTTTAGAACTCACCGCCGCTTACGGTTGTTTTGTCAACGAAGGTATTTATGTCAAACCATACGCCATTCGAAGGATCGAAGATAAAGACGGCAACATCATCTATGAAAATAAAATTCAAAAGAAAGAAGTGATGAGTCGCCAAACAGCTTATCTGATGTCTGATATGCTCCAAACCGTTGTTACCTCGGGTACTGCCCAAAGAGCAAGCCTTTCGGACAGACCGGTAGCAGGCAAAACCGGAACGACTTCCTTTAATGTTGATGCCTGGTTTGTCGGATATACACCTGACTTAGTGGCCAGTGTCTGGCTTGGCTATGATAAGACCGAAAATATGAAGAATGTTTTCGGTGGGAATTATGGTGCACCTATCTGGAAAAAAGTAATGACAGTAGCTCACCGAGATTTACCGCCCAGTAATTTCCGTGAACCGGATAACATCAGTAACGTCTCGGTAGATTATAAATCAGGGCTGTTGCCTTCGAATCTTACTCCGGAAAAATATATTGTCCAAGAAAAATTTAATACCGCTTATCTACCCACGGAAACCTCTAATGTCTGGGTTGAAGCTCACGTTTGTGCTGATACTGGTCAATTGCTTACCGATACTTGCCCTAATTCCATTACCGGAATCTTCCTCAAGAGACCGATCCCTTGGACCGGTAATACTCCTCCTAACGATGCCACCGAGGAGCTGCCCAAGGAATATTGCACGATACACGGCGGCAGTGGTTACGTCAATGAAGCAAAACCGTTGTACCTGCAAGGCTCTACACAAACCGACAATCAAGGTAAAGTGAGGTCTGTTCGTTTGAACTGGCAGTTCCTTACCGAGAATCCCGATACGTATTTTGAAATCTATCGTTCTACCGAACCATATGTAGCCTTAGTCTCAGATAATCGGGTTGCCGAAGTCAGTAGAAATAGCCAATGGCAAGATCATAACATCCCTAATGCCGATAAATTATACTACCGCGTTGTGGCGAAAAACTCCGGAACCGCTTCCGTTACTTCCAACGAGGTGATCATCTATCTTTCGCAACAAACGAACAAACTAAAAGCTCCCCATCTTACGGGGGAAAAATCTCTAAGCGGAAACAATGATCTTGCCGTAAGACTCTCCTGGAGTAAATCATCAGATGATCGTCCGATCGTTTATTATCTCTTCCGTTCCGAGAGCTCTGGTTTTGTACCAAGTGCGGCAAATCAGATCGCAATCAACGAAAACATTTTAGATACCGAATGGATCGATCTTGATATCGAGAAGAACCATACATACTATTACAAAGTACTGGGAATTGATCTGATGACTAATGAGACCAGCCCCGCCTCAAACGAGTTTCACGTCAAACTTTAAATCATCTCTTACTTAAAACTATATTATCCATAATGATTAAGGGAGCGTTCAAAAACAAAAGTTTCTGAGACGCTCCCTTTTGTACTTAATAATTTCCTTTAGAATCTTTGCATTTCTCTACTTCTTAAATTCAACTACAGTAACCCCGTGACCGCCCTCATGATAGCCACCAATTCGAAATGATGCAACAAAACGATGCCTTTTCACTAATTCGGTAATGGCATTACGCAAAGCACCCGTCCCTTTCCCGTGGATCAGATAAGCCTGTGGCAACCCGGCAAGGTATGCATCGTCCAAGTATTTTTCCGTTTCCAACACTGCTTCTTCCACTGTCAACCCACGCAAATGTAATTCATTCTTCACTTCACGTGCTTTGGCGGACACAATCCCACCTGCCCCCGTTTTTTGCTGTTTTCCTTCAGGCAATTCTTCAGCAGTCTTCCGTAAGTCCTTCAATGGAACCGTCAGTTTCATAATCCCCGCTTGTACTAAAACCCCTCCGTTAGGATCAGGTTTAGCTAAGACTTGCGCCTTTTGCTTTATCCGTTTAATGAAAACCACATCCCCCGCAGTTAAATCATCCGGACTTAGCTCCGCGATTCCCTCTTCCTGATAGACAGCTTGGGCAAGCTGGTCTTCTCTCTCTCTTAGCTTATCCCTTAAAACCTGTAAATCTTGGGGAGCTTCTGTCTCCATTTTTTTCTTAACCGCGCGCACTTCTTTTAAAATATCTTCGCTTTCCCGCCGTGCCTTGGTAACAATCTCCAAGGCTTCTTCTTGTGCCTTTTGTAAGATATCTTCTACTTTATGGCTTAGTTCTTCCTCTTTCTGCTCCACTTGCGCTAATTGCTCGCGCGCATGTTTATGCAATTTTTCCGCTTCCTGCCGTTTTCTTTCGGAAAGTAGTTGGTTTGTTTCTAAATTCTCTATTAAATCGGCGACCCGCACTTCTTCCTGCGATAAGAAGCTTTTAGCCTGTTGGACTACTTTCGGCGAAAGTCCTAATTTCTGCGAAATCTCAAACGCATTGCTTTTCCCCGGCACCCCAATCAAAAGACGATAAGTGGGCCGTAAAGTTTGCACATCAAATTCCACACTGGCATTTTCGACCCGTGCCTGATTATAGGCAAAAGTTTTCAGTTCGCTATAATGGGTCGTAGCAATGGTTTTCGCGCCAACCCCAATTAAATGCTGCAAGACCGCCATCGCCAACGCCGCACCCTCGGTGGGGTCCGTCCCAGCCCCTAATTCGTCCAGCAACACCAGACTACGGCTATTCACTTGCGCCAGAATGTGAATAATATTCGTCATATGTGACGAAAAAGTACTCAGCGATTGCTCAATACTTTGCTCATCACCGATATCCGCAAAAACCCCTTCAAATACAGCCAGCTCGGTTCCATCCTGGGCTGGCACATGAAGCCCTGCTTGCGTCATGAGCACAAAGAGCCCAACTGTTTTCAGCGTTACCGTTTTACCCCCCGTATTCGGTCCGGTGATGACCAAGGTATCAAAAGTATCGCCCAAATGAATGGTCACCGGGACAACTTTCCCTTTCAGTAAAGGATGCCTGCCCTGCTTAATTTTGACATAGCCATGCTGATTAATACGCGGCTCGCCACAATCCAGATCACTGCTTAATTTACCCTTCGCCAGCATAAAATCTAATTGACCCATCTGTTGTAGGACATCAAGCAATTCCTCATAATGACCCGCCGTCAACGTGCTCAACTCACGCAAAATGCGGGCAACCTCGGCTTTTTCCATGGCTTCATAGCGCTGAGTCTCGTTATTTAGTTCCACTACGGCTAACGGCTCGATAAACAATGTTGCCCCACTACCTGATTGATCATGGATTAAACCAGGCACCTGAGAACGATATTCCTGCTTCACCGGAATAACGAAGCGCTCATTGCGGATCGTAATCAGCGGGTCCTGTAAATATTTTTGTATTTCCGGCGACCTAATCATACTTTCTAATTTGTCTCTGGCCTTTCCTTGCAGACTACGCAACTGCTTCCGAAGGCGAAACAATTCGGCAGAGGCCCGGTCACTGACCTCACCATCCGCCGTGATTTTCTGTTTAATCTCCTGCTCCAACTGCGGAAATGTCGGCAAATCACGGAGATAAACAGCAAGAAAGACGTATTGGGCCCCGTCACCCCGAAAGAAATCTTTCGTTTTTCGAGCAGCCAACAGAGTGTCGTAAATTTGTAAAAAATCCCCTGCTTCAATAACGCCTCCTAGATTCGCTTTACCCAAACTTAAACGAATATCCCGCACTCCACCGATAGTAAAACCGGGATATAAGCGTAACACTTCTTTCGCCTCTGTGGTTTCACTTTGCCACTTTTGGATCTCCTCACTATGCAGAGACGGTATTAAATTCTCGGCCAGCTCCTTCCCTAATTGAAAAGAACAACGGTCCGCTAACATCCGAATGATTTTCGGAAATTCCAACTTCCGGAGTACTTTTTCCTCCAACTTAATTCCCTCCGATTTTTGTCAATAGTTCTTCTTGCTTACTCCACGCCGCGGAAATAATGACCTTTCGTAAAACCCACAGGCGAAAGCGACTGCAAGATTTCCATACTTTCCGGCAGAGGACGATACTTTTCACCTTGCGCTGTCCTTTTTCCCACGTCCTTGATTACCCTGTCCAATTCCCGACGATACACCTGGACAACTTTCCTGACCCAATAAGGTTCTTCGCGTCTCGCCTCAATCCGCAAAAAAGTCATTCCTGCTTTGACCAGCTCCGGCAAATGCTCCAGCATATTAAGCACCTTGGCATTAAAAATGAGCATCCGGCAATTCTCATCACTTTCCAGCGGAAAAACTAAATTTAAACGGTCTTTTAAGCCATAAGCCTGCTCCCGACAAGGAAACGGACAGCCCCGCTCTCGGTGCCCTTTCCCCAAAACATTCCCAATCGCACAATGTTCCGTAATCATTAAAGGCAATGCCCCGTGCACAAAGCATTCCAAATATGGGGAAAGAGCATTCTGTATGTCTCCGCTCCTGAATTCCTGAAGCTGTTGTAAAGTCAACTCCGGTGAAAGCATGATCCCTTCTACGCCACTTTTTAGGAGATGTTGCACCGTCAAATTATTAAAGACATTCAGCGAATAATCGCCCCTAATGCCGTATAGTCCTAATTCCTTAGCCAGTTGCAAGGATCCGGGATTGCCAACCAGGAAACCGTCTACACCTGCTTCCTTACCATGTGTGCAATAAGCGGCAACTCGCTCAACCTCATCTTCGTGCATAATCCGGGGGATGACCAATACTGCTCGCGTGCCCCTGGCATGACACTTTTCCATAATCAAAGGAAAATCAGATGGCTCGATTCCCTTTTTTCTCCTTAATTTATCCCCACCAAAATAAAGCAAGTCTGCTCCCGCTTCCAAGGCAGCCTCTAAAGAAGCCAGATCTCCCACCTGAACAGCAAGTTGTGACCGTGCATTCGCCAAAGCAGCAGCGTTCACTTGACTTCCTTGCCGCAATTGATACACTTTATTTTTTCGTGCTTGGTATTCCTGGTGGGTTACTGCCGGCCTTGCAAACTTAGCCAATCTTTGCTCCTCAATTTTGCTAACGACGGCCCGGCGCAACGTATTTAGCTCGCTTAAAGGTACCATCAAACCGGGGGTTAGTT
>CAZVLC010000084.1:0-6619 GCA_964627885.1 uncultured Peptococcaceae bacterium | reverse complement strand
GTTTTCCTCTTCAATCGGAGAAGTGAGCAATTCTTCCTGCTCCTCTGCAGAATTTTTCACCAGTCCATGCAGAAAAGGTACTTTGGCAAAAACAGGGCTTAAATCTATGAAGTTTAACTGATGGGCCGCAAACGCACCTGCACTGCCGATTAAAACTATCGCGATTAGTATTAAAATCACCGTTTTTTTCATCCTACACATTACCTTCTCTTTAAATTAATTGCCATTTCATCAAGAAAATTTTGTTCTTGCTTATCTGCTTCTTCACAATAACGTAAATACTGTTTTTCGTGTAATTTATCGATGATTTTTCTTTCCTTCATGGCCTGCACCAATTTTTGCTTTGCCGCCTCCAGATTCTGCTTTTTTTCTTCGACCACTGCTTCGTGTAACTTTAATAGTTTATATTAATATGTCAAATAATTCCTATATAGTTTTATTTCATCAGCCGAAATAACCCCATTTAAGATCTTGGAAAAGTCATTTTCTAATAACACAATTTTATATTTCATTTCTTTCTTTTTTTTTAAGGCTTGATTAAATTGGGACACACAACTCTCAACCTTTTCCAAGCAAATCTTTTCTTTATGTTCCCGTAAGCGTTGAACATTAGCCAAACGAAATTTAAACATCTTTTATCTACCCATTTCCTATAATCTCTTTGCGTATTTTTTTTAAAAACTCCACAGTTTCAGGATATTGCCAGAATTCATGAACATCTTGCTTTAAAAAATCATTAATTTGCTCAATAAATTGAATGGCTAGATCGATTTTGGAGTTATTCCCCTTTTGATATGCTCCAATATCAATTAAATCTTTTGCTTCCTGATATACCGCAATAATTTCTTTAAGCTTATGTGCGGCGTCATTATGTTCCTTCTTCACCACATTGATCATGACCCTGCTGACACTGTTTAAAACATCAATTGCCGGATAGTAACCGGTTGAGGCTAACTTGCGGGAAAGAACAATATGACCATCTAAAATTCCCCTTGCCGCATCAGCAATCGGTTCATTCATGTCATCTCCATCCACCAACACCGTGTATAATCCAGTGATGCTGCCCTTTTCGGATGTTCCGGTGCGTTCCAAGAGCCGAGGAAGTAAGGCGAAAACTGAAGGGGTATATCCTTTCGTTGCCGGTGGTTCACCAATTGCTAAACCTATTTCTCTTTGCGCCATCGCAAATCTTGTGACCGAATCCATCATTAATATAACCTTGGCCCCTCGATCCCGAAAATACTCCGCCACAGCAGTTGCCAGAAAAGCGGCTTTTAGCCTAATTAACGCAGGTTGATCTGATGAAGCCACAACCACAATCGACTTTTTTATTCCTTCGCCCAGATCGTTTTCCAGAAACTCTCTTACTTCTCTTCCCCGTTCACCGATTAAAGCGATTACATTAATATCAGCGCTGCTGTTTCTGGCGATCATTCCCAATAGGGTACTCTTGCCCACTCCACTACCAGAGAAAATCCCCATTCTTTGTCCGTTACCACAAGTCAAAAGACTGTCGATCGCCTTAATCCCCAAGGGTAAAGGGTCGCTAATTTTTTTCCTTTTTAAAGGATGTGGTGGTTCAGAATTAAGAGGGTATGCTTTTTCCCAAGCAAAATCGCCTTTATCATCCAGAGGTTCTCCCAAGCCGTCCAGCACGCGGCCAATAATATCCGGCCCGACCTTTGCCCTAAGCGAATCTCCGCTGGCAATCACTAAATCACCGGGGACAACACCGCCCATATTACCCAGCGGCATTAATAAGGTCTTCTTTTCTTTAAAACCAACTACCTCTGCCGGGATATAGTCTAGGCCCTTTTGAATGTAAACAAGTTCGCCAATCCCTGCTTTCGGGCCCTGTGCTTGGATGATTAGACCAATGATCTCAGAAACATAGCCTTTAAAGCGGATGGTCCTACTGACATCAACAATTTTTCTTAATTTGTCAAAGCTCAACATTGCTATATTCATCCTTCAGTAATTGTTTTAGATAGAGCAGTTGTTCATCTATTTGAGCATCAATAAAACCCTTATCAGTCACCACAATACAATCTCCCGGTTTTATCGCCGGATCAGGTTCAACGGTGATCTTATTCCTTTTCACATCCGGAAAATTATCACCGTAAATATCCAAGAAAGGAACATGAACGGGATTTACCTTAATGGTCAAGGTTTCCTCATCGTTGGTTTCCTCTAATATCTTTTTCACAATTGCCGAGATAAGCTCCGGTTTAAATTCAATTGCCGCATTGATCATCTTCCGCGAAATATGAAATATTAAATCCAAAATATCATCAAAATGGTCCGCTAAAAAATTCTGTTTTAAAGTACTTATTTCAGTAATCAACTCAAGTGTTTGGGCTTTGAATTCCTCAACCTGTGTTTCACCTTTCTTAAGACTTTCTTGATACCCATTCTGAAATCCTTCTTCGCATGCCTTCTCTTTCAGTTCCTCACATTCATTTTTCGTATTTTTCATTAATTCCCGAGCTTGCATTTCTGCTTCACTAATAATTGACTCAGCCCTTTTTTCCGCTTCTGCAATTAGTTCATTCAGCATTTCTTTGGTCTCTAAATAAATTGATTTACCCGTTTCCTTAGTAAACTCATCATGGCATTCACTGGTTGAAATTATCTCATTATTCAACGAAACAGAAGGGGTAGATACTTTTCGCACCATTTCGGAGCTTTGGGAGGTAAATCCTTGTTTTACAAAGCAAGCTTTGATCACTTTAGACAATAATCTCATCTCCTCCCCCGCGAGAAACAATAATATCTCCGGCTTCCTCCAAACGACGAATAGTATTGACAATTCGTTGTTGTGATTCCTCGACATCCCTTAAACGTACAGGACCAAGGAAAGTAATTTCTTCCTCAAGCATTTCTGCGGCGCGATTAGACATATTCTTTTTAATCTTATTCCCAACCTCCGCACTCGATCCCTTTAAGGCCAAAGCTAAATCCTTACTCTCAACTTCACGTAATACTAACTGTATACTGCGATCATCCATCTTAATAATGTCTTCAAACACAAACATTAACTTCTTGATTTCCTCAGACAACACCGGATCCTGAACCTCTAACGTTTCTAAAATGGTTTTTTCGGTAGAACGGTCTACTTTGTTCAAAATTTGTACTATTGAATTAATCCCGCCGGCGATGGTATGATCCTGCGTCCCCAGTGAACTGATCTTTTTTTCCAACGTATTTTCCACTTCACGGATAATCTCAGGCAAAGTGCTGTCCATAATGGCAATCCGTTTAGCTACTTCGGCCTGTCGATCGCTCGGTAAGGATGATAAAATTGCTGCCGCCTGTTCAGAATCAAGATAGGACATTATCAAAGCAATTGTTTGTGAGTTTTCGCCCTGGATAAAATTAAGTAATTGGCTGGGATCGGTATTTCTGATAAAATCAAATGGTTTAATCTGCAGATTCGATGAAAGACTGTTAATGATACTAAGTGCCTTTTCATTACCAAGCGCTCTTTCCAAAACTTCCTTGGCATATTCAATACCGCCTTGCGCAATATAGTGAGAGGCCATATAAAGTTGAGTAAACTCTTGCGAAACACTTTTTAGCTGTTCATCATTAATCGTCCGGATGTTAGCTATCTCCAAAGTTAGTTCTTCAATTTCCTCCTCAGATAAATGTTTCATCACTTGCGCGGATTTTTCCGGTCCCAAACTAATCATAAAAATTGAAGCTTTTTGACGACCTGTTAGCTGTTGTACATTTCCCAATTTGATCACCTCTACTCTTCCACTAACCAGGTCTTAACAACCTTAGCTACTTCTTCAGGTTTCGTATTAATTAGATTATCAATTTGTTTTTGTACGGCTTTCTTTTCCATTGCTTCCGGCGACAAACTAAGTACAACATTATCGTCCTCATTTGTCATGGCAGCAATTTCCTGCTGCTTAGCAGTTCCGTGATAGGTATTGTTAGGCTGATACGTCATTAATCGGCGCAAAACAAAAGCCAAAAAGCCAATAATTAACAAAATGCTTATTGGTACAATAGCTGCTTTGAATAATTCCATTCTACTTTGGAATTTCTCTCTGTCGGCAAGCGCTTTTTCCATTTCAGACATATCCTCATTCATAAACGGCATCCCTACAACAGAAATTTGATCGCCTCTTTCCGAGTTTATCCCGGCAGCCATCGCCACCGCATCTTTAATCTTCGTTTCTTCAGCCGGCGTTAATTCTCCGTCAACGATAACCGCTAAAGAAACCTTGGTAACTTTCCCCGGGGCGATTATTTTCGTTTCAGTTATCTTGCTGACTTCATAATTTCGAACTTGTTCACTGCTTTCATATTCACTGGTTCCTCCCGAATTAACGGAACCATAACTATTCCCAGCCATATTGGCATCAGCCGGATTTCCACCTGCAGGCTGGGTACCTCCGGTCGAACTCTCTTCGCGGATTTGCTCGCTGGATAAAACAGCATCTCCGTAAGTTTCGGAATATGTTTCAATTTTATCAAAATCCATATCAACATTTGCCCGAACCACCGCTTTGCCTGCCCCTCTCATCTTTTCAAGCATTGTTAAAATAGACTGGGCGAATTCCTTTTCGTACTGTTGCTTTAACGCTAATTGATTAGCCGATATTTTCGAAGTTTCCATTGAGGAGCCCTCGGCAATACCCTCAGATAGTAAATTACCTCTAGCATCCATAACCGTAACATTTTCTGGTTTTAAACCTTCGACGCTATGGCTAACAAAAGACATAATAGATTTTACGTTTTGCGCGTTCAAGGTGGCATAGGGCTTCAAACGTAGCATAATAGAAGCAGTCGCTTCTTTTTCATCCCGAATAAACAAAGAAGACGGAGGTAACGCAATATGTACATTAGCTGACTCAACCTCGTCCATTTCTTCTATTGTCCTTGTAAGTTCTCCTTGTAACGCAACCAAAAATCGTACTCTTTTATCTGTATCCGTTTCACCGAAATGTGTTTCACTAAAAGATTCAAATCCAACAACCCCGCTAAGATTAACCTCATTCGCCAAATCCAGCCGTAACTGATACTTTTCATCTGCGTTGACAAGAATCGTTTTTCCTTCATCAACCAGCTCATAGGGAACCTTTAAATCTTTCAATTTCGCTGTCATCGCACTTGCCATATCAGGATTTAATCCAGCATAAAGAACTTCCATGCGGGGCCTTTGCACAAAAATGATGGTAATGGCAATAATAAAGAAAAGCGCAATCACACCGATAAAAGTCACCTTTTGCCAGTTCGAAAACTTCTGCCAAATACTCTTCGTTTGTTCGGAAAACTGTGTCCAAAAACCCATGGTCTCACCTCAGAACAAAAATTCATCTTGTTAAATTCCAATTACTACGAAAATATGGCAATCAGACCTGCATGCGCATAATTTCCTGATACGCATCAATTGCTTTATTCCTGATTTGCATGGTTAATTGTAAGGCCAAGGATGCTTTTTCCGTAGCGATAATCACTTGATGAAGTTGTACATCATTTCCAACGGTGAAATTGCTAACCATTTCTTCAGCCTGAATTTGGGCTGAATTTACCTTGTTGATGGCCTCTTTTAAAAAATCGCCAAACCCCTCGACCTGCTTTTGCGTCTGTTGATTTTTCGCATTTCCCACCGAAATGATCGATTTTAATCCATCAATATTGTTTATACTCATCTTTCATCACCTTTACGAACGTCCTATTTCTAAAGTCTTTAAAAACATGCTCTTGGTCGAATTCAACACAGTTGCATTAGCCTCATATGAGCGGGAAGCAGTAATCAATTCCACCATTTCCTTCATCACATCCACATTGGGATATTCTACATATCCATCAGCCGCCGCATCCGGATGAGTTGGATCATAAACCCTTTTCAAAGGTGTTTGATCTTCGACAATACCCGCTACCTTTACTCCGCTATAGGGCGCATGTCTATTCAGGGAGTCCTGTAATGCTTTTTGAAAATTATTCTGGGTATTTTGGGGAGCCAGCAGAGCAACCTGTCTGCGGTATGCCCCTCCTTTCTCCGTACGCGTAGAATTTGCATTGGCAATATTCGCTGAAATAACATCCATTCTTAGTCGTTCAGCGCTAAGCCCCGAAGCACTCACGTTTAAGGCATTTAACAAATTCATTATTATCACCTTCCTTCCGCAATAGCTTGCCGTAATACAGAAAGTTGTGAAGACAAAAGCTGAGCGAGGCTGTTAAAATAGAGATTGTTTTCCGCCATCGTCGCCAATTCCACATCAACATCAACATTATTTCCGTCATTACGCAAACTTGCCCGGGAATCTATAATTAATTCCGATTCGCTGCGCTGATCCAGATTTTTGAGATGTAACGGACTAGTCCTCTTTAAGGGCAACTTTGGCCCTATAGCTTCATCTAAAGACGAACGAAAACTAACGTCGCCACGTTTAAAACCAGGAGTGTTCACATTAGCAAGATTATTAGACAAAGTTGCATGACGCATAGTACTTCCGTCCATCGCCTTTTCCAGCAGGTTCATTAATTCTGTATTGATCATCGATTCCACCTACCGTAAATTTAATAATTTTTTTATGCCCTCTTTACTAAATTCTCGTTATTTGAACAAATTCCTTTAAGTAACTAAATTTTTTTGGGG
>CAZVLC010000083.1:0-6696 GCA_964627885.1 uncultured Peptococcaceae bacterium | reverse complement strand
CATACTAATATATTATACCAATTATAGATTATCTCAAAATACTGTTTCATCATTAGTTAATTTGTCCAAATCTTCCGCCTTCAATACATAAAAAAAGCTGCCGTCGCAACAAAACACCAGTGCAACAGCAGCTTTTTTCTTTTTTCTCGTAACCTTTGTCCAAGTTGACATTTATTTTTGTTCAGGAGCACCTACCGGACAAACATCTGCGCAAGCACCACACTCAACGCATTTCTCCGGATCAATAACAAATTTCCCGTCGCCCTCACTAATGGCTCCGGAGGGACATTCAGCTTCGCACGCACCACAAGCAATGCATTCATCACTAATTACGTATGCCAACTGTTTTCACCTCCACCTCTGGTATCAACCTTAAAATAAAATTCTCATGCAAAGACCTGAATCAAGTCTTACATAGCCTCAATTATACAAGAAAATCGACAAAAAAGCACGTTTATTTTAAAGATTCTTGCCGCAATTATTTCTGTAATTATTTGTGCAACTATTTCCGCAACTCTTCGGCAATTGCTTCAATCTTCCTTAACCGGTGATTGACCCCTGATTTCCCCATCGGTTTAACCATCATTTCCCCCAATTCCTTCAAACTGCTGTCAGGATTTTCTAAACGAAGGCGGGCCACCTCCCGCAAACGCAAAGGAAGCTTTTCCAATCCGATTTTTTCCTCAATCAATTTAATGTGCTCAATCTGTTTCAAAGACGCATTGACCGCCTTCTTTAAATTAGCGGTATCACAATTCACCAACCGGTTTACTTTATTGCGCATATCCTTCATCACCCGAATATTCTCAAACTCCAAAAGAGCATGATGAGCGCCAATAATATTTAAAAAAGAAGCAATCTGCTCACTTTCCTTGAGATACACCACATACCAATTTTTGCGGCTGCTCACCTTCGCGGCCATTTCCGAGAAAGTATTAATGAGCTCCGTTAGTGCTTCCGCATAATAGCTGCTATTGGTGATTAGCTCCAAGTGATAATTCCCTTCCGGATTATTTACCGACCCCGCGCCTAAAAAGACCCCGCGCAGGAAGCTGCGGCGACAACATAAAGCCTTGACCAACGATTTCTTAATCCCGGGTAATATATCCCCTTCTCCGTCAAAAATCCCTAATTCCGTGAGCAACCTGTTAATTGAGGCATCCGCAGTACTCAGCCGCACACTATATAAGTAATTTTTCTTTAAACTTCTCCTTCTCTGCACGCGAATTTCCGCTTCCAAGTTATAGATATCTTTAAACAGGCGAAATATTTTCCGTGCTACCGGAGAGCTTTCCGTTGTAACTACTAAAGCGACCTCATGATTGGTACTAATCGTAATCGTGCCATCCATGCGAATTAAAGCTGCCAACTCAGCAAACCGGCAACAACGTTTCTCGGGAAAAAGACGAGCTAACTCATCTTTCGCCTCAGTAGAAAATGACATTACCCCTTATCCCCCCTTCCTTTCCCAAAACCCGGTAGCCCTTCCTGCCTTTTGCTCGGAAATTAAAGGGATAATCAACCCTGCCAGTTTTTCCGAATTATGACGAACCGCATTGTTCTCGTGAATCAAGGGGGCCTGGATTAAGCGCACCCCCATCTGGGCAATCCGCTTCCGGTCCACTTTAACCACATACGCTCCCTCCGCCGCATATTTATTAGCATAAAGAGGCAGCACCTTTTGATTATTCGCAATCATATAGTCAACTAACCCCGGAGCGGAATGAGCATACAGCGCTTTAAGGTGATCCGAGGCCGTATAGTCCTTGGTTTCCCCAGCTTGTGTCATCACATTACAAACATAAATTTTCATTCCGGGCGCCTTTTCGATAGCCTTGCTGATTCCCGGAATCAAAAGATTCGGAATCACGCTGGTATAAAGACTCCCCGGCCCCAGAATAATCGCCTCTGCCTGGGCAATCGCCTCCAAAGCTCCCGAAGTAGGCTGACAGGAGGAGGGCTCTAAAAACACCCGCTTAATTCGTTTCGCGGAACGGGAAATCGACGATTCGCCCATCACCACCGACCCGTCTTCCAATTCAGCCCCGAGGGATAAATTATCATAAGAAACGGGCACAACTTTTCCTCTAATGGCTAGCACTTTACTAACCTCGTTAATGGCCGTTTCAAAACTACCCGTCAGGTCGGTCATCGCCGCAATTAACAGATTCCCCAGATTATGCCCGGCTAATTCCGTCCCTTGGGTAAACCGATAACTAAACAGCTTTTCCATTGCTGTCTCCGTATCGGCCAAGGCCACCAGGCAATTACGAATATCCCCCGGCGGAATGATCCCCAGATCGCCTCTTAATTTACCGGAACTCCCCCCATCATCGGTAACCGAGACAATGGCCGTTAAATTTGTGGTGTATTCCTTTAACCCCCGTAAAAGGACAGACAGGCCTGTTCCACCGCCAATCACCACAATATGCGGCCCTTTCTTTAATGAATACCGTTGGTAAGGGGATAACCACCGTGAAAGCAACTTCACAACAAAACCTCCCCTGAACTTTGCTTAAACATATCCCTATGCCGAATCATCACTCGATATTCCTGTGAGGATAGTCTTTCTCCCAAACAATTGGCCAGTACCACAGAACGGTGTTGCCCGCCGGTACAGCCAATGGCGATTACTAAATGGGTCTTCCCCTCCTGCACATAATGAGGCAGTAACAAACTCAAAGTATCTGAGTACTTTTCCAGAAATTCCCTTGATAATGGCGAACGGCACACATAGTCATGCACTTCCGGATCACAACCGGTTAACGGGCGTAACTGCTCTTCATAATAAGGATTAGGCAAGAAACGCACGTCCACAACCAGATCCGCATCCAACGGAATGCCGTATTTATAACCGAAAGACATAATCGTCAGATGCATTTTCACTTTGTCATTATCGGGTCCGTAAAGATCCGCAATTTGGTCCTTTAATTCTTTCGGAGATATTTCGGAAGTATCAATTATTTTATTGGCAATCCCCCGTAAACTCTCCATCCTTTGCTTCTCCAGCAAGATTTCCTCCAAGAGCGGGCCCAGATTAGAAAGCGGATGACGCCGACGCGTTTCCTTAAACCGTTTTACCAATACTTCCGTACTGGCATCCAAAAAGAGGATCTCATAAAGGTACCCCTGCTTCTTCAATTCATCCAAAGCCTGAAATAAATGCTCAAAAAACAGGCCTCCCCGGATATCAATTACCACAGCCACATGATCGAGCGTGCTTCCTCCCTCTAAACAAAGCTCGGCAAATCTCGGTAAAAGAGCAGGCGGCAAATTATCCACACAAAAAAAACCCATATCCTCAAGTGCTCTGATCGCATAAGTCTTACCGGCACCCGATAACCCGGTAATAATATGAAAAGTCAATTCCGACATTTTCTTAGCCCCCTCCTCTCTCCCTTTCACCCTCTGCCTACATCATAATATAATTAACGCTTCTTCTCCAGTATTTTTTCCGCGATCTTTTTCCCGGCATTTTTCCAAGTGCTTATTCCGAGTGCTTATTCCGCTGATGCCTTGGCATTTTTTACCTGACTCAGTGGCACCTCGGCCTTTTCTAAAACCCAGGCCCCATAAGCCAAAGCTCCGACACTTTCCGGAAAATGCGCGTCACTGTTGACCAAAAAATCCACCTCTTGCTTAGCTAACCAGCTAACTTCTTTGTAATCCGGGTATTTGTGCCCGGCATTGATCTCCCAGCAAGTTCCCTTCGCCAAACAAGCCTTCACCGTTTCGCCCAAATCGATAGGCATTTTCAACCCGGGATGACTGATCGTCTTAGGTTTATAGCGATAAATAGCCTCCACCAACGCCTTCGTATTTTCATTATTAATTTTTCGGCGCCATCTTAAGCCAGGCAGAGTTTTAAAAAGACTATTCCCGGCAACCCAGGCCAGATCACTCCACTGTGCCGGCCTAATGTAGGGATGTAAACCGGCAATTAAATAGTCTAATTTCCGAATAATTTTCCGGCTCACATCCAGTTCTCCATCCCGACTGATGATATTTGCCTCCACCCCGGTTAATAGTCTTACCTTAGGATATTGCTTCTGGCATTGCTTCACTTCTTCCTGCAGCTGTAATAAACTGTTTTCCGATTTAATCCCGGTCCCAATATTGCGCGGCCCATGTTCCGCAAAACCGAGCTCCTCCAAACCTGCTCTTACCCCTGCTGCGACCATTTCCGCAACGGAAGCACGTCCATCACTATAAGTAGAATGAAGATGATAATCGCCAAAAAAGCGCAAAAAAATCCCCCCGAACTTCTAATTCATAAATATATTATTGCTCTTTAAGGGCAAAAAAAAATCCTCGCTTAGAGGAGGAATAACATACAATCTATACTAATGCATGCAATACTTTTCACGTAAAAACTTGACAATAATCTTGTCCAACGTAGTACTGGCCTTATAAATCTCCTGCGAAGTCAAACTTCGGTCGTTCTCCTCAATTTCTCCGTATGTTCCGTATAATTCTTTCCTTAGACGCTCCATTTCCGACAGAATTCCCTGATTATAGCCTCTCATACTATTACCAGCTCCCTACGACAGTATTTATACTGTTATTAACTATATTACTATAATTCGACCAAGCAACACTATTTTCCTTCCTTTGGATAAAATATTTTTCCTAATTTTTGTAATTAAATACATATTCCCTCATCCTTTATCAGTAACTTGAAAAAAATTCCATATTTGCCGGGCCGCATTACTGCCCAAGCCTTCCACGTGCTGGAATTCTTCCAAAGAAGCCTGTCGGATTCTTTGGAACGAAAGCTGAAAATGTTTCAAAAGCGCCGCTTTCCTCTTCGGCCCTAAACCGGGGATTTCATCCAACACCGAAGCAAGATTGCGTCTACCCCGCAATAAGCGATGATAAGTAATCGCAAAACGATGGGCTTCGTCACGGATGCGTTGCAAAAGATACAAACCCTGGGCATCCCGGGGCAAAATAAGTGGATCTGTCTGGTTCTCCAAAAAAATCCACTCTTCTTGCTTCGCTAACCCGATGGTGGGAATATGGGCAAACCCCAAATCACTCATCGCCGCTCGCGCCGCGGAAAGCTGCCCTTTCCCCCCATCCACAATCACTAAATCAGGTAAAGTGGAAAAACGCGGATTGCCACTTTGGGCATTGATAAATCGGCGCCGAATCACTTCCGCCATGCTCGCAAAATCATCCGGGCCCTCAACTGTTTTAATCTTGAAACGGCGATAGTCCGAGGGATTGGCCCTTCCGCCCTCAAAAACCACCATTGATGCTACCGTTTCCTGCCCTTGGATATTGGAAATATCGTAGCATTCCATCCGGTGCGGTGCCTCTGCTAAATGAAGATATTCAGCAATTTCCTGCAAAGCCTTTTCGTCTTGTTTCCGTCTTTCCGCACCTAACCTGCTCTCCCTTTGCAGGCTTTCCTGCGCATTTTTGGACGCTAAAGCTAGCAACTCCTTTTTATGTCCTCTTTGTGATACCGTTAAAGTAACCTTGCTTCCTCGTTTTTCCCGTAACCAGGCTTCCAGAATCTCCTGTTCTTCCACCTTTTGAGGAAGGACAATCTGCGGGGGAATAAATTCGGCCCGATGATAAAACTGTTTCAAAAAAGCCAGGAGGATGGCGCATCCCTCCATCTCCTGCACACCCTCCAGCAGAAAATGATCGCCCCCGGAAACCTTCCCGTTGCGGACAAACAAGACCTGTACACAAGCTAATTGAGCTTCGCGGGCATAATGCAACACATCAAAATCCTCCCTGCTGCCGGAAGAGACAATTTTCTGTTTTTCAATAACCTTTTCCACCGCCTGGATCTGATCCCGTAATTCCGCCGCCTTTTCAAAATGCAACTGTACGGACTCTTCCTGCATCCGCTTTTTTAACTTTTTGGCCAGTGTTTCCTGCCGCCCCTCTAAAAAAAGCATGACCTCATCAATCATTTTCCGGTAATCACCCTCGCTGATTAAACCTTGGCAAGGTGCGGCACACCGCTTAATATGGGCGTTCAGGCAGGCCCGCTCCTGCTTTCGGAAGTTTGTTTGTTTACAGGAACGTAACGGGAAAACCCGTTTTAGCAGCTTAAGAGTCTCGTGAACCGCACCCACGTTAGTGTACGGTCCAAAATAGCGCGCGCCGTCACGACGTACCGTCCGCGCAATCTCCAAACGCGGGAATTTTTCCTGCAGCGTAACCCGCAGATAAGGATAGTTTTTATCATCCATCAAACGAATATTATACTTTGGCTTATATTTTTTTATCAGGTTGCTCTCGAGGATGAGTGCTTCCACCTCGGAATCCGTCACAATATAATCCAAATCGCGAATATTCTTTACTAAAGCCTGCGTCTTCGGCGAATTCTGCTGCTGACCGGAAAAATAGGAACGCACCCGGTTTTTCAGATTAATGGCTTTCCCCACGTAGATGACTTTGCCCTTTTCATCCTTATACAGATAAACTCCGGGCAGTGCAGGCAGTATCTTTAATTTTTCCTCCAGCACAGCAATCACCTTCACACATTATTATCATCCTCACGGAGTTCCATCCCACGTTCCAGCGTATCATAAACTGAAATCCGTACTATCAATAATTACAGGCTTTGTTTCGCGCTCGCTAGGGTAGTCAGCAATAATAGGCAAAACCTTCCGTAAATATTGCCCCGTGTAGCTGCCCGCATTCCGGCAAATTTCCTCCGGTGTGCCTACAGCA
>CAZVLC010000082.1:0-6811 GCA_964627885.1 uncultured Peptococcaceae bacterium | reverse complement strand
GGTTCTTTAGCATTGACTTTATCCGAGATAGTGAAGGAAAACGAAAAGGCCAAGGAAAAAAAGAAAAAGGAATAATCGGAACCACATATAATACGGTAAGTGAAAAAGGCTGTTGCTTCTCCATGTAGCGACAGCCTTTATTTTGTTTTATAATTAATATTGAGGTTATAATAGCAATAGTGTTATTATTGGGAGGAAAAGAAATGCAGATTGGTTTTTTTGATTCCGGGGTCGGAGGAATTACGGTATTGCATGAGACAATAAAACTTTTACCAAATGAAGATTATTTATATTACGCAGACACCTTAAATGTTCCCTATGGACCCAAACCGAAGGATGAAGTGAAAAAGTACATATTCAAGGCGATGGGGTTTATTGTTCAGCAGGGAGTAAAGGCGGCTGTCATTGCATGTAATACAGCTACCAGTGTCGCCATTGAGGAATTAAGAGCAAAATACAGCATTCCCATTCTCGGGATGGAACCTGCGGTAAAACCGGCTGTGGAAAGAAAAAGGAAGTCGAATAAGCGGATTTTAGTGACGGGCACCGAGTTGACTTTAAAGGAAGAAAAATTGCATAATCTTATTTCCAGATTAGATAACAAACATGTGGTTGATTTGTTACCACTGCCGGGCTTAGTTGAATTTGCCGAAAGATTTGAGTTTAGCGAACAAATAGTATTGCCTTATCTAAATGAACAGTTGTTTAAATATGATTTAAGTAATTACGAAACCATTGTTTTAGGGTGTACGCACTTTTCCTTCTATAAGGATTTGTTTCGGAAAATAATCCCTTCGCCTGTGGAGATAATAGACGGCAACATGGGGACTGCCAAAAACCTCAAAAGAATTCTGGAGGAAATGAAGTTGCTCAATAAAGGTAATGGCCGGATTGTTTTCTATAATTCAGGAATACAGGTTGAGGATAAGGCCAAACTAGCGTTGTACAGCGGCTTGTTTCAAAAATTGGAGAGCATTAAGGAGTAGAGATAATTATGATCGAGAGTTCGTGGACAAAGGTTACGTCCGGGCTTAAGGCCTTATCTGCAGAAGACATGAAAACAGTAGAGGAACAATTGCGGCAAAAGCTGAAACCGGTAGGCAGTTTGGGAAAACTAGAGGATATTGCCATCAGGCTTGCCGGAATTTATGGGCTTCCTTTGCCCGAGATTAGTTCGAAGGCGATTATTATGATGGCCGCAGATAATGGTGTATATGAGGAAGGAATCAGCAGTTTCCCGCAAGAAATAACCGGACAGCTCGTGGAATGGGGAGAGGCAGGTTTAATTGGGGTGAGCGTGCTGGCGCGTCATGCCGGGGCGCGTTTGGTGACTGTTGATGTGGGGCTCAAAGGGGAGGTAAAAGGCCGGCAGATTATTAGGAAGAAAGTAAGGCCGGGGACGGCAAATATGGCGAAGGGTCCGGCTATGTCCCAGACGGAAATGCGGCAAGCAATGGAGGCTGGCTTTGAAGTCACAAGTGCCTTAGTGCAAGAAGGGATACAGTTATTCGGCATGGGTGAGGTGGGCCTGTGTAATACGACTACCAGTGCGGCAGTACTGGCGGCTTTTTCGGGACGGTCACCGCTGGAGGTGGTCGGGTTTGGGACCGGGGGCGATGAAGCGACCTATGCTTTGAAGGTAAAAACGGTAGAACAGGCTTTACGGCTAAACAAGCCTGATCCGCAAGACCCCTATGATGTATTGAGCAAAGTGGGGGGGTTAGAGATCGCGGCGATGGTCGGTTCGTGCTTTGGGGCAGCATATCATCGGAAGCCGATCGTGATTGACGGTTTTATTGCCGGAGTAGCGGCTTTGGCCGCGACGAAGATCAATCCGCGGATCAAAGAATATTTGTTTCCCTCTCATCTCTCGGCTGAAAAAGGGGCACAAATGGTTCTCGATTCCTTAGGAATGGAACCGATGCTGCTAATGAGGATGCGTTTGGGCGAAGGAACAGGGGCGGCCCTAGCTTTTCCGTTATTCGATGCCGCCTTGAAAATCTACCGGGAAATGGGTTCATTTTAAGTTGTTGTGGGCCGTTATGGTATAATGGAGAAAACATCAATAAAGGGAAAAACCAATAATGAGTAAAATGCGCAAAACCGGGAAAATTGCTTTGACCATTTTATTATTTATGTCCATCCTCGTGTTTGCTTTTCCGGTTTACCAAAAAATTAACGGAGCATATTATGATATTGTTATTTATGGGGGAGGTTTTGCCGGTTGTGCCGCAGCCCGCAATGCCGCTTTTTTAGCACCGGAAAAAAAGGTGCTGTTAATTGTGTCTGATCCTGTACCGGTGCTTGGTGGTTTAGGGACGGGAGGGGGACAAAATTTCGCGGATATCCGTCATTGGCAAGGTCAATTAGTCACGGCGGGTTCTTTTGCACGTTGGTTTGCGCAAAGCGGGCAATTCTACAATACCCGGGAGATGACGGAAATCCTGCGGCGTGATTTGGCCCAATTTCCTAATTTAACGATTGTCTATCAGCAGGAATTGCACAAGGTGTATCGGTGGGGAAAAACGGTGAAAGTCCTTGTTTTAGCCACGGTAGAGCGGGATAAGGATGGAATAGTGCGGTGGCAGCAAGCAGGGACGAAGGGACGACCGAAGGGATGGCCCCTGCTGGTTTGGGGAGACATTTTTGTGGATGCGTCGGATGAGGGCAGATTAGTACGTCTGGCCGGGAATCGGTTAGCCGTCGGGCGGGAGGATTGGCCGGAAAAATATATAATGCCGGAGGAAAAGTGGGCGAGGCAGCAGGCGGCCACTCTAATGTTTCAGGTCCAGGGCATAAAAACGCCGGCGGAACCCGGCCAATATGGGGATTTTTCTTTTGCGGCAGATGCCAGGGGAAGTTGGGCTTTAGTGGGCGGTAAGGAAATATGGCAGAATAACCCGGTAGTACGTCGGTTCAATGAGCGCTATCGGGACAAGGGTTTTGCTTTAAAACCGATTAATGCGGCGCAGAATGGAGCGGGCGGTGATGAGTGGTGGGTGAATATGCTGCTTGTCTTTGAGGTGGATGGCCGGGCACGGGAAATGGACCGGGATAGCAAGAATTTCCCTGAACTCGGACCCGGGCAGAAAACGGTTGATCGGGCTTGGCAAGAGGCACGTGAACTGTTGGCTGACCCCGAATTTTTACAGGCATTACGCTGTTTTACGTTGACGGTTAAGGGGGAACAGTATGGTTTCGGGGAGGCCGAGCTGGTCAGAAATGAGCAGGGGCAGCCTGTGGTTGGGGAAATAATGTACTTGCGGGAGACGGTACACAGTGTCAATGTTGACGCTACGGAAATAAACAGGGAAAACCGCGAGGACGGGGCAGTGTTGAATTTTGCTTTGACAACGGAGGAAGCGCAAAAAGCCGGGGCGGAAGACGGCCTCGGCACTGATGCAGATAATTACGCGGACAGAATCGGTTTGGCTTATTATTTGATGGACATTAATGCTTATACCGCGGAAGATTTAGAGGAGAGCGGAAGTTATGTCTGGCCGGTTACCGGTCATGTGCGTCCCGATTGGCAAAGGGCGGGCGGGCAGCCAACGAACCCGGTATATTTGCCCTATGCCGCTTTATTACCAACCAATAGCATTAATTTATTGGTGCCCGGCTATGCAACCGGTTGTTCTTCGCTGGCTTGGTCCGAAATCAGGGTTTTACCTAACCTCACCGTTTTAGGGGATGCTGCCGGCGCAGCGGCCGCCCGTGCCGTATTATTTGGCGAAATGCCAGCAGATTTTGGCCCCGAGCAGCTTCGTTGGGTGCAGGAAGCCTTACGGGAAAACGGCGCCCGCTTAGAAAAAGAATAAACAGTGCTTGTAATTGCCAATTGGATGAGTAGAGATAGTTATTTGATCTGGGGACGAAACCCTTCCCCCAGGACTTCGTAGACATTGCTGATAATGATAAAAGCGCGGGGATCAATCTCCCGAATGATTTTTTTGAGGGGAAGCAGTTCTTGTTTATTTACGACGACATAAAGGACATTTTTTTCTTTTCCGGTATAAGCGCCATAGCCTTTGATGATCGTTGCGCCCCGTTCAAGGTTATTGATTATGGAGTTGGCAATGGCCTGATTAAGACCGGAGATAATCGTCACGGCGCGTGCTTCGTCGATGCCTTCGATCAGACGGTCAATCACGCGACTGGAGATAAAAAGCGCCACTAAAGTATAAAGGGCTTTTTCCGGGCCCAGGATTGACGCCACGAGTGTGATTACCAGCAAATCAAAAAGAAAGAAGACTTTACCCATACTGATACCGGCTTTTTCGTAAATCAGTCTGGCCAGAATATCGATTCCGCCGGTTGTGGCGCCGGAGCGTAAGACAATTCCCAGTCCTGCTCCTGACAAGACGCCGCCATATAAGGCGCTTAAGAGAAGATCGTCTGTCTGAAAATTGAAACCCGCAGTTAAATCAACGGCTACGGAGACACCAACAACGCCCAGAAGGGTTCTGATAAAAAAGGTTTTGCCCCAAAATTTCCACCCAATCAGAAAAAGGGGAATATTTAGGGTTAACAGAATAGAACCAACCGGCCATTTCGTGAGATAGTGGATGAGCAGGGCTAGACCCGTAAACCCGCCTTCGGCAAGGCCGTTAGCTACAAGAAAGAGATTTAAACTTAAGGCAAAAACTAGTGAACCTAAGGCGATCCCCAGGTAAGGCAATATTTTCTTCATTCTTTCGCCCCTCCGATATGCATAGTTCTGTCATTATCTATATTATAGCCGACATTTTATAGATATTGCCCGAGGCTGGTAAATAGCATATACTAAAGATATTATTTGCAAAGAGGTGGGGTAAATGTACTGGAATCAATATAATGAATGTATGCCTCGGGAGCAACTGGAAGAAGTGCAGCTGAAGAAACTGCAGCAGGTTGTGGAAAGAGTTTTTTATAATGTACCGTTTTATCGGCAGAAATTCCAGGAAATAGGTTTAGAACCTTCAGACATAAAAAGTCTCGCTGATCTAAAAAAACTTCCTTTTACGACGAAGCAAGATTTGCGTGATAATTACCCCTTCGGGATGTTTGCCACGCCGATGTCTGATATTGTAAGAGTGCACGCTTCCTCGGGAACAACAGGCAAGCCTACCGTTGTTGGTTATACCCGGGCGGACCTTAATATCTGGGCGGAAATTATGGCACGGGCGTTGACTTGCGGCGGCACAACGAAGGATTCGGTAATCCAGATTGCTTATGGGTATGGACTTTTCACGGGGGGCTTCGGTTTTCATTATGGCGCCGAACGGGTAGGAGCCTCGGTTATCCCTATTTCCGGAGGCAATACGGAGCGGCAGATTATGATCATGAAAGATTTCGGGACAACAGTGCTGGCTTGTACCCCTTCTTATGCGATTTATCTGGCAGAGACCATGGAAAAAATGGGGGTAGATAAGTCTGAACTGAAGTTAAGATACGGAATTTTTGGGGCAGAACCTTGGTCAGAAAGGATGCGTCAGGAAATTGAGAAGCGTTTAAACATAAGTGCCATTGATATCTACGGCTTGTCTGAGGTCATTGGGCCTGGTGTAGCTATTGAATGTCAGGAAAAGAACGGCTTGCATATTTTTGAAGATCACTTTATTCCGGAAATTATTGATCCGGTGACGGAGGAAGTTTTACCGGAAGGACAAAAAGGAGAATTAGTCTTTACCAGTTTGACAAAAGAGGGCATACCGGTTATTCGTTATCGCACTAAGGATCTTACGACCTTGACCAAAGAAGCTTGTCCATGCGGGCGGACGCATCTCAGGATGCATAAGGTTTACGGCAGAACTGATGATATGTTGGTAATCAGAGGGGTAAATGTTTTCCCGTCACAAATCGAAACAGCAATTTTAGAGGTCGCGGGAGTAGAACCGCACTATTTGCTCATTGTGGATCGAGTCGGAAGTTTAGATGAACTAGAGGTTCAGGTAGAGGTTTCCGCGAAGATGTTCTCTGATAAAGTACGTGGTTTAGAGGATCTGGAAAGGAAAATCAAACATCGGGTGGAGAGTCTACTGGGTATTTCGGCTAAGATTAAGCTGGTTGAACCGAATACGATACCGCGTAGCGAAGGAAAAGCGAAACGGGTGGTTGACCGGCGAAAATATTGAGCAAGAAATATTGAGCAAGAAATATTGAGCGAAAAGGGAGCCGAGAATAATGAGTACGAAGGAGGAAAGAAACATGATTAAGCAAATTTCTTTATTCCTGGAAAACAAAGAGGGGCGTTTAGCCTTTGTCTGTCGCGTTCTGGCCAATGAAGGGATCAATATCAGAGCTTTATCCATTGCCGATACAACTAATTTTGGGGTTCTGCGGATGATCGTGGATAATCCGGAGAAAGCTTATCAAGTGTTGCAACAGAATAATCTTGCGGTAAGCATAACCGATGTATTGGCTATGGAGGTTCCCGATTGTCCGGGTGGATTGGCCGGCGCACTGGAAAGACTTGATGCAGCACATATTAATTTAGAATATATGTATGCTTTTATGGGCAAAACATCTCAAGGGGCTTTAGTGATTATTCGGGTGGAAAATCCGGAGGAGGCTATTCCTGTGATTCGGGAAGCGGGGATTAAGATCCTAGCTGGAGAGCAGGTTTATGCTTTGTAAAGATCGTTTCTGATAAGTTGTTTGAACAACCGGAAGGGAAGTAGATTGGAGGATGGTATCGTGAAGATATCGCCACCTGATCCCATCGCTTTTAGTATCGGACCGAATATAACGGTGTATTGGTATGGGATCCTTATCGGTATAGCCATCTTGCTGGGAGTCTATTTAGCGTTGCGAGAAGCCGAAAAACAAGGAG
>CAZVLC010000081.1:0-6829 GCA_964627885.1 uncultured Peptococcaceae bacterium | reverse complement strand
AATCCCAATGATATCGCCGATAATATGAAGAAATATGGCGGTTTTATCCCCGGCTTAAGACCCGGGCGCCCAACAGCAGAATATATTGAGAAAGTATCAAGTCGGATAACACTGGCCGGCGCGGTTTTCTTAGCGGCGATCGCCGTACTCCCTTCAGCGATGGTGGCAACAACGGAATTACCGATTTATTACGGGGGTACCAGTTTATTGATTGTCGTTGGTGTAGCTTTGGATACGATGAAACAAATGGAATCCAATCTTTTAATGAGACATTACCAAGGCTTTTTGAAGTAGATTCCTAAAAAAATGGGAGGTATTGGGATGAAAATAATTCTGATGGGACCACCCGGGGCGGGGAAAGGCACACAGGCTGAATTCCTGACCAAAGAATTAAATATACCGCATATTTCAACGGGAGATATGTTTAGAAAAGCCGTAAAAGAGGGTACGCCATTAGGGCTTGAGGCTAAGCGGTATATCGATTCAGGAAAGCTAGTTCCTGATGAGGTGACTGTGGGAATAGTGAAAGAAAGATTAGCAGAGCCTGATTGCAGTAAAGGATTTTTACTGGATGGCTTTCCAAGAACAGTTCCCCAAGCGGATGCCTTGGAAAAGACGCTGGAAGAATTAAAGGTTAAACTGGATAAGGTGGTTAACATTGTCGTTGACCGGGAGGCGCTTTTGGACCGTTTAACCGGGCGGCGTGTGTGTAAAGGGTGTGGCGCGACATATCATGTTGTTTACAATCCTTCTCAGCAAGGAGATAAATGCCAACAATGCGGCGGAGATCTTTACCAGAGAAGTGATGACACCGAATCAATCGTTGCTAATCGGTTAAATGTTTATGAACAGCAGACGGCGCCCCTCATTGCATATTACCAAAAGAAAGGAATCCTTCTGAATATTGAAGGAAGTGATTCTGTGGGGACAGTCACCCAGAAGATTATTGAGGCACTGGGAAGAGGTTAGCATGATAATTTTGAAGTCTGACAGAGAATTGCATTATATGTATGATGCAGGACAAATTGTGGCAGAAGCGCACCGCGAGTTAGCTAAGGCGGTCCAACCGGGGGTTACTACTTTGGAACTCGACCGGATCGCCGAAGAGTATATTCTCAGCAAGCAAGCCATTCCAACATTTAAGGGTTACAACGGATTTCCGAACAGTATCTGTGCTTCAATTAACGAGGAAGTTGTTCATGGAATACCAAGTTTAAGGCAGGTAAAATCTGGCGATATTATTAGTGTTGATATCGGAGCAACTTTCAATGGTTATGTGGGTGATGCGGCTGCAACTTTACCGGTAGGTGAAGTTGATCAAGAAGCCCAAAAACTAATTGAAGTAACGGAGAAGTCTTTGTACGAGGGGATCAAGAAAGCAGTAGTCAATAATCGGCTCTCTGATATCTCCCATGCTGTACAGACTTTCGCGGAAAGTCAAGGTTTTTCAATAGTTAGAGATTTTGTTGGCCATGGTGTTGGCAGGAACATGCATGAAGATCCTCAGGTGCCGAATTTTGGCCTGCCAGGGCACGGCCCGCGCCTAAAACATGGAATGGTTTTAGCAATTGAGCCAATGGTTAATGTGGGTGATTATGAGGTTGATACACTTGAAAATAATTGGACAGTAGTTACCAGTGACGGAAAACGATCCGCACACTTTGAACACAGTGTGGCGATAACAGAGGAAGGTCCGTGGATTTTAACAAAACAAAAGCCGGACAAGTGGTAGAGATGATAAAAATTATGTTTTGTGTATTAAAAAATATGAGTGCTAGGGATAAGGAGGTTGGTTAGTTTATGTCCAAACAGGATGTCATAGAAGTTGAAGGTACTGTTCTGGAACCCCTCCCTAATGCGATGTTCCGAGTTGAATTAGCAAATGGGCACCAAATCTTGGCTCATGTCTCCGGGAAAATAAGGATGCATTTTATCCGCATTTTGCCAGGCGATCGGGTTACTGTGGAACTTTCACCATATGATTTAACTAGGGGAAGAATTACTTATCGTTTTAAGTAAGCTTCTAAAGGATGAAGGAGGTATGAATCGTGAAAGTAAGGCCATCGGTTAAGCCTATCTGTGAAAAATGTAAAATAATTAGACGTAAGGGTAAAGTCATGGTTATCTGTGAAAATCCCAAGCATAAACAAAAGCAGGGTTAGGATGAGGAGGTGTACAAAAATTGGCCAGAATTGCAGGTGTTGATTTACCTCGCGAAAAAAGGGTAGAGATAGGTTTAACCTATATTTACGGAATTGGCAGGACAACAGCGCAACAGATCTTAGCTAAGGCGGGAGTGAATCCTGATACCAGAGTGAAAGATCTAACCGAAGATGAAGTCAATAAATTGCGTGAAGTAATTGATAAGGAAACTAAGGTTGAAGGTGACCTGAGACGGGAAGTATCTTTAAACATTAAGAGATTAATGGAAATTGCCTGTTACAGAGGGGTGCGGCATCGTCGCGGCTTACCTGTGCGTGGGCAAAGAACCAAAACAAATGCCCGTACCCGTAAGGGCCCCAGTAAAACAGTGGGAGCTAAGCACAAATAAAGAAAGGAGGAACTAGGATATGGCAAAACGGACAACAACGACGAGAGTTAAGCGCCGTGAACGTAAAAATGTTGAACAAGGAGCAGCACATATCCAATCAACATTTAACAATACAATTGTGACGATTACGGATAAGGCTGGGAATACTATTTCCTGGGCGACATCCGGGCAGTTAGGTTTTAAAGGTTCGCGCAAAAGCACTCCTTATGCCGCTCAAATGGCTGCCGAACAAGCAGCTAAAGCAGCGATGGAGCATGGAATGCGGGAAGTCGAAGTATATGTGAAGGGACCTGGCTCAGGTCGTGAAGCGGCTATCCGGTCTTTACAGGCTACCGGTTTGGAGGTTAATGTTATTAAAGACATTACGCCCATACCGCATAACGGATGCCGTCCGCCAAAACGTAGGAGAGTATAAGGAGGTGTACATCAATTAATGGCTAGATATACAGGACCAGTTTGTCGGCTTTGCCGTCGTGAAGGGACTAAGTTATATTTAAAAGGGGATCGTTGCTATACAGAAAAATGCGCTATTGATCGGAGAGCTTATGCTCCTGGGCAGCATGGGCAGGGTAATCGTAAAAAATTATCCGAATATGGTTTGCAGTTAAGAGAGAAACAGAAAGCTCGTCGAATTTATGGCATTTTGGAAAGACAGTTCAGTAATTATTTTGATAAGGCTGAACGTCAAAAAGGGATCACCGGTGAAAATTTGTTACGGCTTTTGGAAAGACGCTTGGATAATATTGTTTTTCGTCTTGGCTTTGCTTCATCAAGGGTTGAGGCTCGCCAACTGGTAAAGCATAATCATTTTACAGTCAATGGGCAAAAAGTAAATATCCCTTCGGTACTTGTTAAGGTAGGAGATGTTGTTCAAATTAAGGAAAAGAGTTTGGAATCGGTGAAGTTCCAGAAAGTAAAAGAAGTCGTTGGCCAAAAAACACCGCCCGCCTGGTTGGAATTAGATAAAGTAAACTTATCCGGGAAGGTATTAGCTTTCCCCAATAGAGAACAGATTGATGTTCCTATTGAGGATCACCTGATTGTTGAATTGTACTCCAGATAATAATCCTAGAGGGATTGGAGATTTGGAGGAAAGTTTGGTTCGAGTAGGAGGGTAGCTTGTGATTGAAATTGAAAAGCCCAAAATTGAATGCGTAGAGATGAATGAGAAGAAAGATTATGCTAAATTTGTGGTAGAACCCTTAGAAAGAGGTTACGGGATTACTTTAGGTAATTCGTTGCGTCGGGTTCTCTTATCTTCACTGCCCGGAGCTGCTGTTACTTCTGTAAAAATCGACGGAGTGTTGCATGAGTTTTCATCTATCCCTGGGGTAGTGGAAGATGTAACCGATATCATTCTTAATTTAAAAATGATTGCCCTGAAGGTCTATACAGATGAGCCTCAGGTGGTTTGGCTGGAAGCGGCGGGGGTAGGGGAAGTAACAGCTGCCGATATTCAGCTGAATAGTCAAGTGGAGATACTAAACCCTGAATTGCATATTGCTACTTTGGATAGCGGCGCCAAATTAACAATGGAAATTACTGTGGAAAAAGGACGTGGATACAGACCATCCGAAAAAAACCGGAGGGAAGAGCATGTGATCGGTGTAATTCCGGTTGATTCAATTTTTTCACCAATCCAAAAAGTAAACTATACCGTATCCGATACCCGGGTAGGGCAAATTACGGATTATGATAAGCTTACTCTGGAAGTATGGTCTGACGGGACAATTTTCCCTGATGAAGCGGTTAGTCTTTCTGCGAAAATCCTCAATGATCATTTTAAACTCTTTATCGGACTTACCGAAAAAATTGGGGATGTGGAAATCATGGTGGAAAAGGAAGAAGAAGAACGAGATAAAATATTGGATATGAGCATTGAGGAGTTGGACTTCTCCGTTCGTTCTTATAACTGTTTAAAGAGAGCCGCAATCAATACAGTGGGAGAACTGATCCAAAAGACAGAAGAAGATATGATGAAGGTGCGGAATCTTGGTAAAAAGTCTTTGGAAGAAGTCGATGAAAAGTTAAAATCATTAGGCTTAAGTCTTCGAAAAATGGAAGAATAAGTGTCATATCGGCTGTAAAAAGGGGGTTGGATTAAAGAAATGGCCTATCGAAAACTAGGACGCAGTACCGGAAAGCGTCGTGCCTTATTTAGGAGCATGGCTACAGCATTACTTAAAACAGGTCGTATTGAAACGACTGAACAAAAGGCAAAAGAGTTGAGAAGTATTGTCGAGAAGATGATTACCTTAGGTAAACAAGGCGATTTGGCGGCAAGACGGCAAGCCATGGCTTATCTTCTTGATGAAGCTGTAGTCAAAGAATTGTTTGAGAATATTGGTAAGAAATATGGTGAGCGTCAAGGCGGATATACGCGCATTTTGAAGGTGGGACTCCGTCGTGGCGATGCAGCCTCAATGGTGATTGTGGAACTGGTCTAGTTATAATAATTATTATGTTAATATTTTGGTTCAGTAATGAGCAAAGTCAGGAAAACCATAACCTTAAACCGTAATGCGTTTGAGTCTTGGCTTTCCTGCTTTTTGTTATTTTGATCAGTTATGTTTGGATTAATGCGAGCGGTCAGGAAAGAGTAGTGATGGAATGTGGAAGCGATGATTAACGTCAATAATTTGGAACACCGGTATATTAATGCCCAAGGCGAGAGCGCCCAGGCTTTAAAAGGGATTAATTTACAGATTGAGCAGGGCGAGTTTGTGGCGATAATCGGACATAATGGCTCGGGCAAATCCACTTTAGCGAAGCATCTCAATGCGATACTCATTCCTGATCAGGGTTTTGTGACCGTTAATGGGCTGGATACGCGTAAATCGGAGTTATTATGGGAGATTAGGCAACAGGTGGGCATGGTTTTTCAAAATCCCGATAACCAATTAATCGCGACGATTGTGGAGGATGATGTGGCTTTTGGCCCGGAAAACCTTGGTATTGAGCCGGCCAAGATACGTCGCTTGGTAGACGAATCTTTACAAAGTGTGGATATGAGCGCATATCGCCAAAAGGCCCCCCATCTTTTATCCGGCGGACAGAAACAGCGTATCGCCATAGCGGGGATTATTGCGATGAAACCGCATGTATTAGTACTTGACGAGCCTACCGCGATGCTTGATCCGGCCGGTCGGGAAGAAGTCATGCGGACAGTAATAAAACTAAACCGCGAGGAGAAATTAACGGTTGTCTTGATTACGCATTTTATGGAGGAAGCCATTTTGGCAGATCGTGTGGTCGTGCTTGCGGACGGGAGTAAGGTAATGGAAGGTACTCCGCGGGAGGTATTTGCACAAGTAAAGAAAATAAGGGATTTGGGATTGGATGTACCGCCGATGATGGAGCTTCGTCACCAGCTTCATCAGGAAGGAGTCAACTTGCCAGAAGAGATTTTAACTGTTGAGGAAATGGTGGGAGCATTATGCCGATAAGACTGGAAAACGTATCTTATATTTATCAACCCGATTCACCTTATCAGGCTGAAGCAATACATGATCTAAATTTGGTCATTAATGAAGGGGAGTTTATTGGCTTAATCGGCCACACCGGTTCAGGTAAGTCAACCCTGGCGCAGCACCTTAATGGGTTATTAAAGCCGACGAGTGGCAAGGTCTATGTTGATGATTGGGAAGTATCCGCGAAAAATGTTGCCCTAAAAAAGGTCAGGGAAAGGGTTGGCCTTGTCTTTCAATATCCGGAGCATCAGCTCTTTGAGGATAATGTTTATAAAGAAATTGCTTTTGGCCCGCGCAATTTAGGCTTGTCCAAAGATATTGTGGACCAGAGGGTGAAAAAAGCGTTGCGGATGGTGCATTTGGAAGAGGCAAGATATTTGGATGCTTCACCCTTTGAGCTGAGTGGTGGAGAAAAAAGGCGGATTGCTCTTGCCGGCGTTTTAGCGATGAATCCGGCTTATCTGATTTTAGATGAACCAACGGCTGGGTTGGATCCAAAAGGTCGCAGGGAAATCATGGAGCAGGTTAGAGAATTGCACGATGCAGGGATGACAGTAATTTTAATCTCTCATAGTATGGATGATGTCGCGCGTTTAACGAAACGATTGCTTGTCCTTCATCAGGGTAGAATTGTCCTTAAGGGGGATACTCGGCAGGTATTTATGCAGTATGCTGAGAAGTTACAGGAGTTTGGTTTGGATATCCCTACAGTGACTAAGCTGATTCTCCGCTTGCGCAGTAAAGGCTGGCCGTTGCGTCAGGATATTTTTACAGTGGATGAGGCGAGGGATGAAATCTTAAAAGTACT
>CAZVLC010000080.1:0-6853 GCA_964627885.1 uncultured Peptococcaceae bacterium | reverse complement strand
ACCTGCTGTCAAAATCTAGTTTTTCCGTTTATTTCTTTGACTGCGGTGTTAGGGATTGTCAATAATATTTCGGAAAGCTTCAAAATCTCGCACCTGGTTTCTTTTTTTAAACAAATCACGAAGGTAGGGATAGGGTTGGTTTTAACCCTTTTCATCGGAGTAATTAGCGTGCAAGGGGTTGCCGGCAGTGTGATTGATGGTGTCACCTTGCGTACGGCGAAATATATGACCGGAGCGTTTGTGCCGGTTGCCGGCAGTATGTTTGCTGATGCCCTTGATGCAGTAATCGGTGGGTCCTTAATCTTAAAGAATGCGCTTGGCTTAACCGGGGTTTTAGTGCTAGGAGCGATTATTTTATTCCCGGTTTTGAAAATCCTCGCTCTAGCCGTAATTTATCGTTTAGCTTCAGCTTTACTTCAGCCTTTAGGGGATTCTTTACTGGCCAATACACTTGAAGAAATGGCCGGGTGTCTTTTCTTAACTTTTGCGGTGGTAGCCGCAGTGGCGATCATGTTTTTTATGACTATTACTATTATTGTGGGTGCGGCAAATTTTTCGGTAATGCTGAGGTAGGTGGTTTTGATGCATATTTTGACTGAAGTAGTACGTAATATTGTGGTAATTCTCCTCTTTACCACTTTTTTACAAATGCTGTTACCTTCGCACAGTATGCAACGGTTTATAAAGGTTGCCATGGGGTTATTTGTGTTGATTTCATTTTTAAACCCGGTGCTGGATCTGCTCAACAGAGTTCAGCAGGAAGATTTGGCTGTATGGACTTTTCAGCAGGCTAACCCGCATAAAATTAACTTTCGGGAAAGAGTGGAGCAACAGATTGCAGCGATGCTGAAAATGGTTCATGGAGTGCAAGAGCCTAAGGTTAAAGTGCAATTAGCCCAAAATGGTGCTAATGTGCAGAGAGAAACAATCGAGGAGGTTCTGGTGACTATTGAGGATGGGAATAGGGGAAAAGACCCAGGAGATAGTCTTTTTGATGAGGAAGGGGGGAGTGCGCCGGCTGAAAGTGAGCTTGTTTATACAGTATGTCGATATTTTGGCTTACAGGAAAATCAGGTTAGGGTCGTGTTTCATTAGAAATTAGGCAAAAAGAGATAAGATAATGGGGAGGACAAAGCAAAATGAATGAATTTTTTAAGTCATTGGTTGACCCCAAAGGAAAATTTAAGTTATGGGGAATTGCTTTCCTTGTTTTGCTGGGCATTTTACTGATGATCTTACCGGGGTTGTTCTTACAAGAGCCAAGGGATAAGCCGTTGTCCGGTGAACAGCAACAGATAAAGCTTACTGATAGTGTCGAGTATGGGGCTTCTTTCTTACTCGAACTGGAGAAGCAGTTAGCAGAGCAGGCGGAAGAAATCTTAAATCAGGGAGACGGCTTTGGAAAAGTACGTGTAGCGGTAACCTTGGAAGCGGGACCGGAGCAAGATATTGCCCGTAATATTCAAAATCAGGAATCGGTTGTGGAAGAAAAAGATAGCGGTGGAGGCACAAAAGTTACCAGCGAGGTACAGGAACAGGTGGAGTATGTTTTTGCCCAAGGGCGGGACGAACCGCTTATTCTGCGGGAAAAAAGTGCCGAAATAAAAGGGGTATTGGTAATGGCGGAAGGAGCGTCGGATTCAGTTATAAAACAGCAATTAAGTAAGGCGATTCAAGCATTGTTTGCTTTGCCGGCGCATCGTGTCATGATACTTCCCATGAAAGGTAGGTAAAGAAGATGAGAACCATATATATTCGCTTTAAAAGTCTTTTCATTTTTGGCTTAATTATTTTAGGTGTATCTTTTGTCTGGTTTTCGATTAATTCTCTACAGCAAGAAAATTTGCTTGCGCAAAAAGGCACCGATGCTACTGACCAAAGTATTGAGCAAGAAATTGCTGCGGAAACAGGGTCAGAGACAGAATCGGCAACAGAAGCAAAGCCTATGATTACTCTGCTTCCGGAAGAAAATATGGCTCAAGCAAATCAAGAGCGGGATTTTTTTAATGAATATCGGATTGAGCGGGAAAGGACCCAGAGCGAACAAATGGAAATCTTAAATGATATTATTCATAATCCAAATTCCAGTGCACAGATTAGGACAGATGCTCAGCAAAAATTAATGGGGTTAACGGAGAATTTGAGCCGGGAAGCGAAAATTGAAAGCGCGCTAATCGCCAAAGGTTTTGCCGAAGCCATTGCCGTGCTGCAAGAACCATCGGTCATGGTGATTGTTCCTTCGGAAGGGTTCCGTCAGGATGAAATTGCGCGAATTGCCGATATCGTCTCGAAAATCGCGGAATGCCGGTGGGAAGATGTAATCATCGTACCGAAAACAAAGTAAAAATATTTTCAATTCACATCTGTCAATGTTTGTTAAATCATAGTGGCTCTGTTATAATATTCATTGTATAATAGGAGGGGAGCATAAATGGTAGATAATGAGATGACCGAAAATACTATTCTTACTGAAGAAGGTTCAGTGAAAATTTCTGAAGAGGTTGTGTCCATTATCGCTGGGTTGGCGGCTTCCGAAGTAAAGGGAGTTGCCGGAATGAGCGGCGGTATTGTTGGTGGTATTGCGGAGTTTGTGGGTAAAAAAAATCCATCAAAAGGGATAAAAGTTGAAGTCGGTGAAAAGGAAGCAGCAATTGATGTTTATGTCATTGTTGAGTTTGGTTCAAGAATACCTGAAATAGCCCATGAAATTCAACGTAATGTCAAGAAAGCGATTGAAAGTATGACTGGCTTAAATGTCATCGAGATTAATGTTCATGTCCAGGGAGTAGCTTTTCCTACGGAGAGCAAAGATGGGAAGGAAGGCAAAGAAGGAAAATAGCCAAATAGGGGGATAAAAATGACCAATACCGGAGATAGAATGATTATAGGTATATTATCACTAGGATATGTGCTATTATCCATATTCTTCTTCACTATGCTCGTCTTTGGCTGGCCGGTGCCTTTAGGTTCTCTTCAGTATTATCTAAGCGATTTAAGTATTAGATGGACGTTAGGCCTAATTTTGACGGCGACGTTTTTCTTCGCATTTTTGTTTTTGGTAAAAAGCTTTGGTAAACGTCCGGTTAAATTTTCTGTGCTGCATGAGACAGATTTAGGGCAAGTCAATATTACTTTATCCGCCCTCGAACAGCTTATTTTGAAAGGCTCAAGTAATGTGTCCGGAGTCAGGGAAGTAAAGCCCAGTCTTAAATTAACTGCAGCCGGAATATCCCTATTACTTAAGGTTCAGGTTATCCCTGATATCAACATTCCACAGGTTTCCAGTGACTTGCAAAAGACAGTAAGAGATTATCTTTTGCAAACATCGGGGACAAGTTTAAACGAAATTAAAGTACAGGTGACGAAGATTAGCTCAGACATAAAAACACCGAAGATAAGTCGGGTGGAATAGGAGGCCGGAAGGAAATGCTTGAGCAGATAATCGCGGGAATCATTAAGAACCGGGGTAAAGTAGTTGGCCTTCTAGCCGGTTTGGCGTTTGGTATTATGGTGATTAAAGTTGGCTTTTGGCAAACACTCTTTGTAACCATTTGTCTTGGGCTGGGTTATGTAATCGGAAAGCGAATTGATGATAATGAGAGTCTCCAAGAAGTAATCGAAAGGATTATCAAAGAAAGATAAAACCGCGATCATGGAGATAATAAATTAAGATAAACGATTAGTAATTATAGAGAAAAAGGGGGATCCTTTTTGGGCAGACGTTTAGCGCGTGAACTAGCCATGAAATCATTATTTGCCCGGGATTTGGGGAAAATTGAGCCTGCTGATGTTTTGTCGTGGCTTTATAAGGAAGAAAATGTCGCTGGTGAAGTAAGTTCTTTTTGTAGTAAGCTGGTACAAGGTGTCGTGGAAAATCAGCAGTTGCTTGATGAGATGATTGACCGTTATGCCATTGAATGGCAGTTGGAGAGAATTGCCACAGTGGAAAGAAATATTTTGCGTATTGCTTTATTTGAAATGATTTATACATGCGATACACCACCGGCCGTAGCAATTAACGAAGCACTAGAGATAGCTAAATTATACGGTGGAGATGAGTCCCCTCGTTTTATTAACGGCATCTTGGGGAAAATTTTAAAAGAATTGCCTGAAGATCGAAAGAGTGAAGAATAGATGTGAAAAAGGCAGTGTTGAAATGTGTTTTTGGGAATTGATACAAGCTGTTATACGACCTCATTGGCTTTGGTAGATGAGCAGAAAAATTTACTGAGGGAAAAGAGGATGGTTCTTCCGGTATCTACCGGTGCACAGGGGCTGAGGCAATCCACAGCCCTCTTTTATCATTTACAAAATCTCCCGCTGGCGATGCAAGAGTTATTTGCGCAGGGAGGAGAAGGGCAGAAAATTAAAGCGATAGCCGTTAGCGCTAAACCTTCCCCAAGGGAGGAGGCGTATTTGCCGGTATTTAAAGCCGGCCTTTCCCTGGCGGAAAGTCTCACTGCTTGCCTGGGGGTTCCTTTGGTCAAAACAACACATCAGGAAGGGCATCTTGCCGCCGGGGTGTGGCATTGCGCGGAGGAACTGGGCGAAGAATTTTTGGCTTTTCATCTCTCCGGGGGGACAACCGAACTACTATCGGTCCATATATACTCGCAACAGCCCCTGCAATACCGGATTAAAATTCTGGGGCCAGAGCAATTGAAAACTGCCTTGCCGTAACTATAGAAAAGGTTATTTGTAAAGCGCTCCGGGAAACCGGCTTCAAGAATATCTTGTTAGTTGGCGGAGTAATAGCAAATGCTTATCTGCGCAAACGCTTAAGCAAACGGCTGGAGCATCCGGCCGTCGGAGCCAGGTTGTTTTTTGCAGATACTGCATACAGCAGTGATAATGCGGTAGGGGTAAGTTTAATTGCCAGAAGTCTATTTTATGTAAGGTGAAAGAATAAACTGAATATGGAGGTATATCAGAAAATGTCAGCTCAGATTATTGATGGGAAGGCTATAGCGAAAGAGATCCGTGAGGAGATCAAATTGAAGGTAAAGAAATTACAGCGTAAAGGGTTTGTTCCCGGCTTAGCGGTAATTTTAGTGGGAGATGATCCGGCTTCACAGGTTTATGTTAATAATAAGGCAAAAGCGTGTCAGGAATGTGGTATTAAGTCACAGGTAATCCGGATGCCCGGTACAACCTCGGAAGAAGAATTATTACAATTGATTGAGCAATTAAATCAGAATAACGACGTACATGGAATTTTGGTGCAGTTACCTTTACCACATCATATTAATGAGAAAGTAATTATTGAAGCGATTAATCCCTTAAAAGACGTTGATGGCCTTCATCCGGAAAATGTGGGAAAAATTTGGGCGGGAAATGCCTATTTAAAACCTTGTACACCATACGGTTGTATAGAACTGTTGCAAAGAACCAGCAAGGATTTGCGAGGAAAGAAGGCGGTAGTTGTTGGCCGCAGTATTCTTGTGGGTAAGCCGATCGCCGCTTTACTGTTAAGAGAAAATGCGACCGTCACGATTTGCCATTCGTATACGCAAAATTTACCGGAAATCACCCGGTCGGCTGATATTTTAGTAGTGGCGATCGGGAAGCCTTGTTATATTACCGGGGAGATGATTAAGCCGGGGGCGGTTGTCCTAGATGTAGGAATGAACCGTTTGGCTGACGGAAAATTAGTTGGCGATGTGGATTATGCCTCGGCCTTCGAAAGAGCTGGTTGGATCACGCCGGTTCCCGGAGGAGTGGGGCCAATGACGATAACGATGCTTCTGCAAAATACGTTGGAGGCAGCCTATGAACAAAAAAGTCTATGCCGTAAGTGAATTAAGCCTTTTTATCAAGAATTTAGTTGACCAGAATGAAGTGCTTTCCGGACTATGGGTGCGCGGTGAGATCACTAATTTTAAAAAACATAGTTCCGGTCATTTGTATTTTTCCCTGAAGGACCTTAACAGTAATATTCGGGTGGTCATGTTCAGAGGACGGGCCGGTACTTTAAAATTTGCACCACGTGATGGTTTGGATTGTATGGTCAAAGGCTACGTCTCTCTTTATCCTAAAGAAACATCGTTGCAGTTTTATGCTGAAGAAATCGTTCCGGCTGGAGTAGGACTGCAAAGTATTGCCTTAGCCGAATTAAAAGAAAAGCTGCAAAAGAAAGGATATTTTGCACAGGAGCGAAAAAAACCTTTACCGGTTCTCCCGAAGGGAGTAGGGGTAGTCAGTTCCGCAGTCGGGGCAGCCATTCGGGATATTAGTCGGGTGGTGCAACGAAGATATCCGGGAATGCCAGTGATCCTTTATCCGACGTTGGTGCAGGGCGAAAAGGCGGCGGAAACTGTAGCGGAAGGGATTAAAGTCTTGAATGAACGTCCCGATTTGGATGTAATTATTGTGGCCAGAGGTGGCGGGTCTACGGAGGATTTGGCGGTTTTCAATGCTGAAATCGTGGCAGAAGCCGTTTCCCATTCAACGAAGCCTATTGTTTCCGCAATAGGACATGAAATTGATTTCACCGTTACTGATTTGGTGGCTGATGTGCGTGCGGCCACGCCTTCGATGGCCGGTGAATTAGTGGTACCGGTTAAAGCAGAGATTATGCAAATGTTAGCGAAGCAAAAGGAAAGATTATTTAACCTGCTCAAAGCCCGTTTGAACAAAGAGAAAATGCGGTTGACTTATCTTACGGAAACCAGGATTATCAAAAATCCTGACCGCTGGTTGGATAAGTACCGGGAGGAAATTAATCAGAAAGAAGAGAAGTTAAATAGCAAGTTACAGGATATGCTGAAGCAAGCGCAAGCTAGTTTATCCGTCTATGCCGCAAAGTTAGATTCGTTAAGTCCGTTATCGACTTTGGCACGGGGATATAGTATCT
>CAZVLC010000079.1:0-6866 GCA_964627885.1 uncultured Peptococcaceae bacterium | reverse complement strand
TGCGGCCAACATTTCACCGGCCGCAAATTAGCATATAAACGCAAAAGCTTCCGAATCCCCAATAAGCCTTGTTCCGGCCGCACCTTCTTGTCAGGGCCGTCCCACTGCGGACCGCCTACGGCGCCCAGCAATACCGCATCGCTTTGCGCCACCAGCTCTCTTGTTTCTTGCGGTAAGGGATCCCCCGTTGCATCAATAGCTCTGCCACCAATCAACCCGTAACGGACCTCATATTCTAATTTATATTTTTGCTTTAGCGCCGCTAAGACCCGCAAAGCCTGGGCCGTTACTTCCTGCCCGATTCCATCGCCGGGCAATACCGCCAGTTTAAACATGCTGCTGTTTCACCTTCTCCCTCACATAAGCAATGGCGCCGCCCGCCTGCAAGATTTCCAGCATAAAAGCAGGAAAAGCTTCCCCCTGGTATGTTTGCCCCTTCGTCAAATCCTTGATTACGCCAGTAGCCGGATCTACCTCCAGCATCATTCCTTCTTGCACTTCCTCAGCCGCTGCAGGAGCAACAATGACCGGTAAACCGATATTAATGGCGTTACGGTAAAAAATGCGGGCAAAGCTTTGGGCAATGATACAACTAAAACCGGCATGTTTCAAAGCAACCGGGGCATGCTCACGGGAACTGCCGCACCCAAAATTTTTCCCGGCGATGAGAATATCCCCCGCCTGCACTTTGGTGGTAATCTCCGGAATGACATCCTCCAGACAATGCAAAGCGAGATAATCTCCTTCGGAACGATTCAGGTAACGGGCGGCGATAATTACATCCGTATCGATATCATGTCCTACTTTCCAAACCTTTCCCTTTAACTTCTGCAGCCCAGCATTCTGCAAGCCTGCTTTCTCTATTTGCACTTTATCTGATCCGGTTTTCTCAAATCCAGCCATTATCTTACCACCTCCTCGGGAGTAGCAATCCTGCCCATTACTGCCGAGGCTGCCGCTACTGCAGGATTAGCCAGATAGACTTCACTTTCAGGATGTCCCATCCGTCCCACGAAGTTTCGATTTGTAGTGGATACCGCCCGTTCCCCCTTGGCGAGTATCCCCATATAACCACCTAAACAAGGGCCGCAGGTCGGCGTGCTCACTATGGCCCCGGCCTTCACAAAAGTTTCCACCAACCCTTCCTGCACTGCCCGCAGATAGATTTCCTGCGTGCCCGGAATAACGATCACCCGCACATTAGGATGAACCTTTCGTCCCTGCAGAATCTGGGCTGCCATCAAAAGATCTTCCCAACGGCCGTTCGTACATGAACCAATAACCACCTGATCAATCCTTACATCGGCTGCCGCAGCAACCCCAACGTCTCGGGTATTAGAAGGAAGATGCGGAAAAGCAACCTGAGGCTGTAACTTGGTGACATCGATCTCCACGACCTCGCTGTAAACAGCGTCCTCATCACTTTCATAGACTTTCCACGGTCTTTTCGCTCTGCTCCGCACATACGCAAGCGTCTGGTCATCGGCCGCGATAATCCCGTTTTTGGCTCCGGCCTCAATCGCCATATTCGCCATGGTTAACCGCCCGTCCATGGATAAAAGGCGGATGGCTTCCCCGGTAAATTCCATCGCCATATAGCGTGCGCCATCTACCCCGACTCGGCCGATCGCCGCCAAAATGTAGTCTTTCCCGGAAACCCAAGGGCTTTCCGGCACCCCCTTATAAACCACCTTCATTGTCTCGGGTACCCGAAACCAGATTTCCCCCTGGGCCATTCCCACCGCCAAATCCGTACTGCCAACCCCGGTGGAAAAGGCGCCTAACCCTCCATAGGTACAGGTATGTGAATCTGCGCCAATCACCACATCCCCCGGTACCACCAGGCCCTGTTCCGGTAAAAAGCAATGCTCAATCCCAGTGCGACCTACTTCATAATAATGGGTCAAGTGCTGCTTTTGCGCAAAACACTTAATGTCTAAACATTGCTGCGCCGAAGGAATATCTTTCGCCGGTGCAAAATGGTCGGGTATCAAGACGACCTTTTCCCGATCAAATACTTTCTCCACGCCAATTTTCGCGAATTCCTTAATTGCTAGGGGGCCTGTGATATCATTAGCCAGGACCAGATCTAATTTGGCATTGATTAAATCTCCCGGGGCCACTTTCGCCAACCCCGCATGGGCAGCCAAAATCTTCTCTGTAATCGTCATCCCCATCCTCATTCTCTCCCCCTTCTTTTTTTATTTCTTTAATATAAATGTGACTACAATACTGCGCACTGTCTGTGATATGTAGTGCCTGAGCGTTTATTGCGGAGTACAGCGAAACAGACTTAACGAAAGCGAAGAGAGAAAGCAAAGGGGCTGACAGGACGTCAGCCCCAGCTCGAGTCAGCACATGGATGTGCTGTCGAGGGCGGTTTGCTTGATCCTGAGCTGAGTTCTAGTCTGTTCTGTATGCAGCACGAAACGTCGAAGGTACACATATCACTACACTACACTACACCACACGAAACAAAACGAAACGAAACTTAAAAGCACACATATCACTACTTCTGTATTAACTCCGGTGAAACCCGTACGATCTTATTCAAAGCATTCAAATAAGCTCTCGCACTTGCCTCAATAATATCCACGCTTAAACCGCGTCCCACAAAAAGGTGCTCTTCCCATGCGATACGCACCACTACCTCGCCTTGGGCATCGGTTCCCCCGGTAACAGCACTGATACTATAGGAATCGAGTTTCACCGGTAAATTTACGATCTTTTCAATCGCTTTGTAGGTTGCTTCCACCGGCCCATCAGCAACAGCCGCATCCTGCACTTCTTTTCCGTTAATCCGGATGCTCACCGTCGCCGTGGAAGGAATATTCGTGCCAGAACTAAGCTGCAAGTTCTCCAGCTTATATGCTTCCTCCCCAGTACCTAAAATCTGACTATCCATTAACATAATGATATCTTCATCTAAAATTTCCTTTTTCCGGTCCGTCAAAGCTTTAAACTCGGTAAATGCTTTGTCCAAAGCTTCTCCTTCCAGCGAATAGCCGAGCTCCTCTAATTGTAACTTGAAAGCATGCCGACCGGAGTGTTTCCCCATTACCAGCTTATTGGAACCAATCCCGACCATTTCCGGATTCATAATTTCATAGGTACTGCGCTCCTTCAAAACCCCATCCTGATGAATGCCGGATTCATGGGCAAAGGCATTTCGCCCAACAATGGCTTTATTTGCCGGAATAGGCATCCCCGTATAAGTACTCACCAAGCGACTGGTTCGGTATATTTCCCGCGTGTTAATATCCGTTGTAAAACCGTAATAATCGCGCCGCGTCTGGAAAGCCATGGCCAGTTCCTCCAAAGAAGCATTCCCGGCCCGTTCACCAATCCCATTTACCGCGACCTCAATCTGACGGGCGCCATTCAGCACTGCCGCCACCGAATTGGCTACCGCCATACCTAAGTCATTATGGCAATGGATACTGACCACCGCTTTGGAAATATTCGGAACGCCTGCCCGAATGGCTTTAATAAATTCGCCAAATTCCCACGGAGCCGCATAACCAACGGTATCAGGAATGTTGATCACCTTAGCCCCGGCCTCAATAACTTTGGTGAAAATCTCACAAAGGAAAGGAACCTCGCTCCGGGAAGCATCCTCGGCCGAAAACTCTACATCGTCAACGAGACTTTTGGCCAGCCGCACCCCTTCCACCGCCATTCTCACTACCTCTTCCCGGGACTTTTGCAGCTTATACCGCATATGAATATCCGAGGTAGCGATAAAAGTGTGAATCCGCGGCCTTTCCGCCTCTCTAACCGCCTCATAAGCGGCTCTGATATCCCTTTCCCCGGTACGCGCCAAACCGGCAATAATCGGGCCCTTTACTTCACGCGCAATACGTTGCACGGACTTAAAATCCCCGCCTGAAGATATAGGGAACCCGGCCTCAATCACGTCAACCCCGAGTTTTGCCAACTGCTGAGCAATTGCCAGTTTCTCTTCCATGTTCAAATTAACCCCCGGGGACTGTTCCCCGTCTCTTAAGGTTGTATCAAAAATATAAATCCGCTGTTCCTTTTCTTTTTCTTCACTCATCCTCAATACCCCCTACTTAACGCCCCGCGTTCACTTGAGAAACCATTTCATCCAACCCCTGGCCGGCCAAAACCATGGGATAAACATTGTATTCCGCCGAAAGCTCGATTTCCATAAGTGCTAAGCCGGGATGCCGAAGAAATTCCTGCAGCTTTCCCGGCAATTCTTCCTGCTTACGTACCGATATACTTAAGGCCCCATAAGCCCGCGCAATGTATTGAAATTCAGGCTGTTTGGGAAAAGAAACAGAGACATGCCTGCCCTCGCAATAGTGGTCCTGCAGTTGTTTAACCATTCCTAACGTTCTATTATTAAAAATAATGATTTTCAACGGTAAATCTTCGGCGAGACAGGTGCCTAATTCCGGCATACCCATCTGAAAACTGCCATCGCCGGTGATTACCACCACGGTTCGCTGCGGACAAGCCACTTGGGCCCCTACCGCCGCCGGAATTCCATAACCCATTGTGCCCAAACCACCGGAACTAATAAAAGTACGCGTCTCCTGTAATTTTAAACCCTGTGCCGCCCAGATCTGGTGCTGTCCCACATCGGTTGTAACAATCGTGTCGGGAGCTATTACCTGATTTAAGGCCGCAATCACCTCACCCGGATATATTCCCGGCGCATTGGGAGAAACAATATTTTCCCGTGGAGCTTCCTGCTCCATCCCTCTAACCGGCCACCACGATATCTCCCGCTTCTCACCTTCTAAACTTTCAATAACCTGTTTAAGAATAATCTTTAAATCACCGACTAAAGGCACGTCAACACGGACATTTTTCCCGATTTCAGCCGTGTCAATATCAATATGAATGATCTTGGCTTTGGGAGCAAACTTTTGCGTATTCCCGGTAACCCGATCATCAAAACGCATCCCTAAAGCAACAAAAAGGTCGCATTCCTGGGTAATCTGGTTCGCCTCCGCTAAGCCGTAAGTTCCCAGCATCCCTAGCGAAAGCGGATGCTCCCGGGGAATACTGCCTAAACCCATCAGGGTATTGACCACAGGAA
The DNA here is from genome assembly GCA_964627885.1 of uncultured Peptococcaceae bacterium. Taxonomy (GTDB): domain Bacteria; phylum Bacillota; class Peptococcia; order DRI-13; family DTU073; genus UBA3937. The sequence goes on along the minus strand of CAZVLC010000079.1, from coordinate 1,795 downwards.
TCTGTAATTGCTCGGCCAAAAGCAGCATTTCCCCTTCGGCTTTGGCACTGATGACACCCCCACCCGCACAAATCAACGGACGCTGGGCCTCCTTCAACAATTGTCTTACCTGTCTGATTTGACCTTCATGCCCCATCAGATTAGGTTTGTAGCCCCGCAGATCAACCCGCTGACACTCTTCTGCCTTCACCCTGGCCGCGGCAACATCCTTCGGGATATCAATCAAAACAGGGCCGGGACGGCCGCTTTTCGCAATATAAAAGGCCTCTTTGATAATTCTCGGGATATCTCGGGTATCTTTTACTAAATAGTTGTGTTTACTGATCGGGTCGGAAATCCCAGTAATATCCACCTCTTGAAAGGCATCAGTTCCAACCATCCCTGAGGCTACCTGCCCGGTAATGACGACGATGGGAATCGAATCCATATAAGCAGTAGCTACACCAGTAATAAGGTTAGTCGCCCCCGGACCGGAAGTAGCCAGACAAACCCCCACTTCTCCGCTAACGCGTGCGTAACCATTAGCCGCGTGGGCCGCCCCCTGCTCATGCCGAACCAGAATATTTTTGATCTGCGACGATTGCTGCAACGCGTCAAATATCTCCAGCGCCGCTCCGCCCGGATAACCAAAAATTACTTCTACCCCTTCACTTTCCAGACATTTAACCAGAATTTCCGCACCCGAATCCATTTAACACATCCCCCTCCGGTTATCCACCTAAACGATTACATATTTCCGTACCTTATTTCTTTTTCAGCCAGGACATTTTGCTTCTTAACTCACGTCCGACCTTTTCTACCGGATGCTCCGCATCGATTCTCTTTTGAGCGTTATAATTTGGCCTGCCCCCCATGTTTTCCAAAATCCATTCCCGAGCAAAGGTCCCATCCTGAATTTCCCCAAGCACCTTCTTCATTTCCTTTCTGGTATCCTGGGTAATAAGCCGACGCCCGATCATCATATCACCATATTCCGCGGTATCACTGATGGAATATCTCATGTTGGCAATTCCGCCTTCATAAATCAAGTCAATAATCAGTTTTAATTCGTGACAAACCTCAAAATAAGCTGATTCAGGTTGATAACCTGCTTGCACTAAAGTATCAAAGCCTGCCCTGATTAACTCGGTCAATCCGCCGCAAAGGACGCATTGTTCGCCGAAAAGGTCTGTTTCCGTTTCCTCTTTAAAAGTAGTTTGCAGTACGCCTGCTCTGGTGCAGCCAATGCCCTTCGCGTAAGCTAACGCTACATCCATCGCTTTACCGCTGGCATCCTGAAATACGGCTACTAAACCGGGAATTCCTGTTCCTTCCGTATACAACCTTCTCACCATATGGCCTGGTCCCTTCGGAGCTACCATGAAGACATCCACATCCTTGGGAGGAACGATCTGACCATAATGAATGTTAAAACCATGCGAGAAAACCAAAGCATTCCCAGGCTTCAACCCTTGCGCTATCTCCTTTTTGTATACCTCAGCCTGTTTCTCATCAGGAAGAAGAACCTGAATCACGTCAGCTTTTTCGGCCGCCTCCGCCACCGTATATACTTTTAATCCGGCGGCCTCCGCCTTCTCCCAAGAAGCGCTCCCTTTTCTTAGCCCAACAATCACGTCAACCCCGCTATCTTTGAGGTTTTGCGCCTGAGCATGCCCTTGACTCCCAAAACCCAGCACCGCGACCTTTTTCCCTTCCAAATTACTTAACTCTGCATCAAAATCGTAATACATTTTCGCCATTTTTCTTTTCCTCCTCTAAATTTATAAATATAGCTTACCCTTTTATATATGAAGAC
>CAZVLC010000078.1:0-6871 GCA_964627885.1 uncultured Peptococcaceae bacterium | reverse complement strand
CCGCATCTACCAGCCCAAGCTCCTCCGCGTACTCCGGCAATACTCCCTCCGGAAACCCTCCCCCTGTCGGCTTCATCCCCGGTGTATTCATTCTTTCCGGTAACCCCCTTACCACCCGGGCTAATCACCCCGATCTTTCTCATATCGTATGTAAGAGAAAACCGGATGGTGCACTTTAGTATCCTTCATTCGATGCGCCGAGGCCCGTACAGGTATTAACCGTACAAGTAAAACCGCAGACAGGACATTCTTTTGAATCACTGGTACCCCGCGAAAAAGTATGCCCGCAGTTACTGCATTTAAAACTAATCTCCGCATTATCCGGTTTCAAAAAGACTCACCCCCTTTTTTCATAGGATGAGCCTTGCTTGCCAATCTTATTCAACTTAATTATTAGCTTAATGTTTGTTACACTCCGCCAAAATTACGCCCTGCAACAAATCCTGATCACTTACCGTGAGGTCCGTTTTTCCAAAAAAACTCATCACTGCCAGCAAAATTTGTAATCCCGGGATAATAATATCTTCCCGCCCCGGGGTAACCCCCGCTACCTGTAAACGTTCTGCCGCCCGCATGGCTTGCAAACGCTGATAGATCTCCTTTATCTCCGCAAGTGGCAAAGTCAAACCCTGCACTTTTTCGGCTTCGTAAGACACTAGCCCCAGTTTTACTGCCGCTAAAGTTGTGGCCGTACCGCCGACCACTACTAAAGCTGCCTCCGAATGAACGAGGAACCCCGCTAACCCCTTTGCCAAGATACTCTGCAATTCTGCATCCGAAAGCCGATTCTCGAATAGCCGCAACGCCCCAATAGGCAGGCTCCGCGCCTGCAGCTTACTATCCTTATCCCTTTCCTCGCCGGTTACTTTCGCCACTAAAAATTCTGTGCTTCCCCCACCGATATCCACAACTAACGGAGAACGAACCGCCCTCAACCCTTGCACCGCACCACAGTAGCTTAACCTTGCTTCTTCATCACCGGAGATAACCTCCAACGTCCAGCCGAGGCGCTCCTTAATCCTCTCTTCCAACTCATCCTGATTAGCTGCTTCCCTGACCGCTTGTGTAGCTACCAGCCGGATTTTTTCTACCGGATAAACGGCAATTATCTTGGCAAAACCCTCTAACGCCACTATTGTTCTTTCGATCGCCGCCCGCGAAATGATCCTGTTTTTTTCGTTCATTCCTTCGCCGATGCGCGTTATTTTTAGCGATCGTTTCACGGAACGCATACAGCCTGTTTCCTGAAAATAATCTGCCATTAATAGCCTCGTTGAATTAGTGCCAATATCCATTACCGCCCACATTATGTTTTCCTTCTTCCTTAACCTTACATTATACTAACTGCCCAAAAGTTCTATCTCCTATGTTACCACAGAATAATTATTAATTATCTCTTTTTAACAAGAGCATACTTCTCTAATAAACTATCTATTACTTTAAGTTCATAATCCGGAAAATGCTGTGCGAAGTTTTTTGCCGCTTCTAGCTCACTGGCACGGGCTTCGTCCTCGAATTTAGAGAATAAACCTTTCAAACTTTGATGATCTTTTTTATTATATGTAGCTTCGTTTTTCAGCTTAGGGATTATTTCTTGAAGGTACTCTCTATACTTAATGCTTTGCTCAACATGTGTTAACTCATGTTTACTATGCCTCGCTAAATCTAACCCACTATCAAATGCGTTTCGATAAAAAAATACTTCGCCGGTAAGCATATCTGTAGTTGCAGTAATAAAATCTCCAAATGGCTCCTGACTTTTCCCATTGATAACCGTTATTTTGCTTGCTTTCGTGATATCTAATTTTGCCAAATTAGCCACTAATGAAAGGACTTCGTTATTTACCGGAAGTGGCGCACCGTCTTTTATTGATTTTTCAAGATCATTTATTGTAAATTTTCCGGGTATATTTTTTTCAGCAATTGTGCTTTTTTTTATTTTGCCGGCAAAGAAGCTTTTAATAGTCATTCCTGTTGCTGTAATTTTGGCAGCACCATTATTGAATAGATCTACCGGGGAAAATAACGCTTTTTCACCTGCTGCAAAGTTGCGCCATCCTCCTTTTAGCGAAAGCAACGGCCCTGTCTGTTTGGAAACAGTGCCTACCTTCGCCACTTTCTCTACCTTATTTGCCGAAGTAAGGGCTTTTATTTGCGTTCCCCCGACAAGAAAGGAGCCTAAAACTGCTGTTACTTCTCCTTCTAATTTGCCATAGGCCAACGGGCTTTTTTTTGCTTCGGTGTAAGTGCTTTTTCCGTATTGATACACCCCGCTCAAAACAGGCAGTGGATTTTTGGCCACATCAATAACTGTATCAGTAACTGCCTTCGCACTCGAAGTTACTTTGTTCCGATACTTTTGCGAATCCTCGCTATAGTTATACGCAAAATTTATTGTCCGCTCCGGCAAGGTAGGAGCCTTCGCGAGAAGCGAATATGTCTCCAGGGATATGTCTGTAACCCCCTTGGTTAAGCCCAGCCCAAGCCCCACACCTTTTAAAACCTTATTCTTCGTTCTTCCATAAAACCAGTTTTGCTGGTTTAAGCCGGTCTTATTCTCGAACAGAGAAAAACCATCAAGAACCTTATGCTCAATCTTGCCGATTCCCTGACCCACACTTTTCTTTACTTTTGTATAGTTTGAATCGATTATTTTGTCGCTTTCTTTCACCTGTGAGCTAGTAAAAGCTTTGATTTTCGCACTTATATCATAACCCATGGCAACTTGAGGGAAGCATTGAATGGTCATTATCACCAATAAGATCACCGCTAGATTCTTACAACAGGCAGTATTGCGCACAATGATCCTCCCTTTCTCCTTTGTTATGTAAATCAAAATTTGGCCCCGTTTGTTATTTTATAAATTTGTATCAATATTCTGTCTTTTATTTTACACGCCCGTCACGTCAGCTTCAAATAAAATAATAATAAAAAAGCACTCCCGTAGAAGTGCTTTAATTGTATAAACTTATACAATATGTTTAGTATCGACTGGAACCCCGGCCTCCCCTCTTGGCGTCCGTACTTTTGCGGAATTCCAACTGTTTCTCATCACTTTCTTTCAAAAATTTGGTCAGCTTATCCTCAAAGGATTCGCAAATTGGTCGGCCTGATCCAGCCCGGCCGGCATTATTAAATCTGGGTCCTCTGGCCCTCTCCCTTGGATAATTACTACTTGGTTTGTTTGTTGTTTCTGTCGTTACGTTTGCTTGCTTAATCGATAAGCCAATTTTCCCTTTTGCATCAACATTAATCACTTTGACCTTGATCTTTTCCTTTTCCTTTAAATAGTCTTTGACGTCTTTGACGTAGGTATCGGCTACTTCGGAAATGTGGACCAAACCTGTAACACCACCGGGCAATTCAACAAAAGCACCAAAATTCGTAATACCGGTAACAACTCCCTCAAGTATTGCCCCCACTGATACTGCCATCTGAAAATTTTTCCCCCCATAAACTAATAAATATATGCATAGAAATTATATCTCAGTAAATCATTAAGGTCAACAACGATTTTTCTAAATAGAGTAATTTCCACCAAGCAATCCAAAATTTTCGCGGAATCTGGTTCTTAATTTTCTGGGAGCCGGTTTTCCGGCACTGCCGGTACAACTAAAATCTCGCCGGGCTTCACCATCCCCAAACTTTCCCGCGCCAATTTTTCGATTACTTCCGGATCTTGCAACGCAGCCTGTTCCTTCTCCAGTTCCGTTTGCTGCTGCAATAAAATCTGCGTCTGTAAGTTCACTTCCTCAATGTTTTCCTGTGCCTGCCAGATCTGATAGCAACTCATAAAAAACGCACAGAGCAGATAAACGCCCAAACTGGTGCAAAGAATTTTTAAATAGCGTGGCATTTTTCTTTTTTTCTGTCTAGACGTTTTTTTCAATAACCCCACTTCCCACCGCCGTAAATTACTTACGTTTTAAAATTCTACATCTGCGCAAAAAACTCCTGCTGCCACGCCGAAAAGAATTAATTAATCTCCAGAGAGCGCTACCCCCTTGGTGAACAGGACGGCGAAAAAACTTGGCATAAATCAGGAAACCAAACCCCATGGCCAGAAAAACGTAAACCCTTACTTCACCCCAACTAATCAGCATTAGGTATAATGCGGTCAAAGCAGTTAACAAAATCCAAAATAGAAAGTCCCCCAAGCTTGTACTCCAATGCCCTGTCCGCCAAATTTTTCTTGTTTGATAATAGCAGTCAAAGAGGAGTCCCAGCACCACACCCCAGGCGATCTCGAGGACAAAGATCAGCAACTGATAAAGAACAGGCATCTACGCCACCCCGTCTCTTTCCGGCTTATTATAACGCATCAAACGATATTATTTAAAAAGCCGTGCTAATATTCCTTTGCCCGTGGCTTTAAGCTTTGCCTGTTTGTCTTCCACGAATTCCAAACTATTAAAAGTCCCCTCGATCGCCAATATCCCTTCATCTAAATTTAATTGCGTAATGTGCAATTCTTCGCCTTTCACCACCAAAGGCCCCATTTTACTGGCTGCAATTACTGTTTTTTCATCAAAACTATCGACTTCGGTTACCCCGTTTAATTTTACCTTTTCCCGGTTACTTAAAATCATCTGGTAAAGAGGAGCTTCCCGATTTTCCATCATTCGTTCCCCCTCGTTACTTAACTATTTAAGTAATCCTTATGCAACGTAACCGTAAATATTCCTGCGTCCCACTCTATTAATTAAATTCCTGATAATGCTGACCATCTTTCCCTTTTTTCGTAACAATCTTCTCATAATCCTCTACGGTTCCACTATCCTCATCCGCATTAACATACGTATCCGCATAATCAAGCACACTGCCAAGGTCACTGGGCGAATTACTTGTTCCGTACCTGGCCACCGCTTGCCAGGCATCCTCACCGTCAAAAGCGTTATTGTCCACCACATCGTGAAAACCCTGTACTCCCCCAAAGGGTAATTCGATGACTTTCTCCTCGACCGGACGTCCCGACCACTCCAGGTCCTCATTTTGCCTCTTGCAATCCTGGCACAGAGTCGTATAAGGAATAGTCTCCAATCTCTCCGCACTGATTTCCTTACCGCACACCTCACAGATCCCATATTCCCCTTCTTGGATGGATTCCAGGGCATCGTCAATCATGGCTAACCGATCCTCGAGGAAAAGAGCCAACCCCAAATCCTTACCCCGTTCAAAGGTAACATCACCAATATCGGCCGGGTGATTATCGTAAACAGAGAGTTCTTCCACGGAACTGCCTTGCGGAGTTCTTAAACCTTCTCTGAGCCGAGCCACCCTCCCCAATTCTTCATTTTTCATTGTCAATAAACGCTGTTGTACCTCGGCTAGCTTCTTTTGTTCCATTGCTTTGATCACCTCCGTTTGCTTAATCCCATTCCTTATCAATCTCAATTCCTTTATAGAAATACTTAATTATCTCTTCCGGGGTCTTCCCCTGTTCTGCCAGCGCTCTTGCTCCCCATTGGCTCATGCCAACGCCATGGCCGAAGCCCTTTCCGGCCACCAGTAATTTCCCGTTCGCAATCCGCAAATTAGTTAATAAAGTAGAACGCATTATTTCACTGCCCAACGCCAACCGTAAAGCCGGTCCGCTTACTGTCACCTTGCCGAATTGTACTGTCATCACCCGTCCGGAAGGACCCCGTTTCACAATTTTTACCGTACTTACCGCGCCCGGATCCTGCCCGGTAGCCTGCTTTACGGCGGTCCTCACCTTTGCTAAAGGAATCTCCGCCTGCCATGCCTTATTTTCCTCCGTCGTGATTTCCGCCCCCGGGTCTTTGACACTGCGGACATAGGGGCTCGGTTCCTTCGTATAGGCCAATCCTTCTTCGGCCGAGGCGGCTGTCACCCCACCGGCATCGGCAAAAAACCAAGCTTTAATATACTTTCCCTGATATTTGGCTACTTCTCCCCGCGTTTTTTCCACCGCGTTTACTACCGCATCATTGATTTTTTCCGGATCATAGGCCTGAAACTCCTCAACGTTGGTGGACGCATCCGTTCCTTTGGAAGGTACACCACCGGTAGTCTTAATCCTTTCCAACGTAAAAGTTCGCGCCAATATAGCCTGGGCGGCTAAAGCATTAATCGGCCACGTTGGTTCCATTTCGGCGGCCACAACACCCTGAATATATTCCTCCAGCTTAATCTGCTTCTTCTCCCCTGTTTCCGCCACATACAAAGAAATGGTCGGTTCCTGCCCGCTTCCCTGGTCGTCCGCCGGCCGACGTTGCGCGCCGGTACATCCGAAAATCCCCCCCATAAGACAGCAAAGCATGATTATTAAAATTCCTACCACGAAATTCTGATGATTACTTTTTTTAAACATAGTAAAACCCTCCTATTAAAGCATCTTTTAACTATCTTTCTACTAAATACTCACTAAAGATAGTTTGGCTCGCAAGGGAGGGTTTCTATGAATGGCAAATTTACTCAACCACTTTATATAAATCGGCCGCCGCTTCTGCTCGTACACTTTCTTTAATTGCCAATATTTCTACTTTCAGCTGTCTCGGCCCGAAACCGATCGTCAAAATATCGCCTACCTTTACTTCAGCACTAGGCTTCGCTGCCTTCCCGTTCAGCGCTACCCTGCCGGCGTCGGTTACCTCCTTGGCTAAAGTACGTCGTTTAATCAAGCGTGATACCTTCAAAAATTTATCTAATCTCATGCTTATAACCTCGCTTCATTTACTTTATTTCGTTACATATACATTATCTCTTAACAGTATTCCCGTGCGCAAGCATCTTTTCACTGCAACGTTCGGAGCCGAAAAACTTTTGTGAATATCCTGCAAAGCAGGGAAAAGACCGAAATTCAGGTCAATAGCATGGAAAAACCAGGTCCTATAAAGAACCTGATTTT
>CAZVLC010000077.1:0-6872 GCA_964627885.1 uncultured Peptococcaceae bacterium | reverse complement strand
AGGCATGTGAACTCATTTCTTTTAGTTCCCGAGTGAGGCAATCCTCTCCAAAATAGCATCCTTTTTCGTCCGGTAATCAGCCAGCTTTTCTTTTTCCTTCTCAATAACTTCAGCCGGTGCTTTGGCCAGGAACCCTTGATTCTGCAGCTTGCCTTCCAAACGGGCAATTTCCTTCTCCAGATTGCCTTTTTCTTTTTCTAAACGAGCTGTTTCCTTCTCTATATCTACCAAACCCTTTAAGGATAGATAAACCTCGACGCCACTTACAACAGCTGTTACGGCCTGCTCCGGCTTTTCCGGCGCACTAAGCTGAATTGTCACCTGCGCCAGCCCGGCGAGATTCAGAAGGTAACTTTCCCCATGTCGCAATGCCGCTAACGCAGCCTCGTTCTGGGCCATCAAAATCGCTTCCGCTTTTTTACCGGGGGCCACATTCATCTCACTACGCAAATTGCGCAGGGCTTTTACTACCTCCATAATTACCGTCATTTCGGCTTCCGCCTCGGCATCGAAAGCGGCTGTCTCCGCCTGCGGCCAAGGAGCCAGCATAATTGTCTTACCCTGATGGGGCAAGTGCTGCCATATTTCCTCCGTAATGAACGGCATAAACGGATGGAGCAATTCCATGGTCTGGCGCAACGTAGCCGCCAGCACAGCCTGTGCCGTTCTCTTGCTTTCTGCGGTCTCCTTCCCATAAAGACGCGGCTTCACCATTTCAATATACCAGTCACAGAATTCATTCCAGATAAATTCGTAGATTACCCGTGCCGCCTCTCCAAGGTCATAACGCTCGAGATTGCGGGTTACTTCTTCCGCGGTACGATTAAAACGACTCCGAATCCACCGATCCGCCAAAGTATAGGCATCCTCGCGAACTGCCTCCCCGTCTCCCTGCACATCAACATAATCCGCCAAATTCATTAAAGCGAACCGGGAAGCATTCCAGATTTTATTGGCAAAATTACGGGTAGCCTCCAACCGCTCCGTTTGAAAACGCAAATCATTGCCGGGTGTATTCCCGGTAATCAACATAAAACGCAAAGTGTCGGCACCATACTGATCAATCACTTCAATCGGGTCAATCCCGTTCCCTAAGGATTTGCTCATCTTCCGTCCTTGTGCGTCAAGCACCAGCCCGTGAATAAAGACCTCGCGGAACGGCACGTCCGGCATAAATTCCAGCCCCATGAAAATCATCCGCGCCACCCAGAAGAAAATGATGTCACGCCCGGTCACCAGGACAGAGGTGGGATAAAAGCTCCGCAAAGTATCGGTTTTCTCCGGCCACCCTTGCGTAGAAAACGGCCATAAACCGGAGCTGAACCAGGTATCCAGCACATCTGTCTCCTGTTCCAGTTTTGTGGAACCGCAGCGTGGACATTTGGCCGGCTCTTCTTTGCTGCAAATCACCTCGTCACAATCCCGGCAATACCATACCGGAATCCGATGCCCCCACCACAACTGGCGGCTGATGCACCAATCCCGGATATTTTCCAGCCAGTTCAAATAAATCTTCGTGAACCGCTCCGGCACGAATTTGATCCGGCCGTCGAGTACCGCCTGAATGGCCGGTTCCGCCAGCGGTTTCATCTTCACAAACCATTGTTTGGAAATCAGCGGCTCAATCACCGTATTACAACGATAGCACTGACCGACGGAATGCTCATAGTCTTCGATTTTCACCAGAAAACCTTGCGCCTTTAAATTGGCCACAATCCGCTCTCTAGCCTCGAGACGTTCAAGCCCCTGGTACACTCCGGCCTGTTCATTCATCACGCCTTTGCGGTCGATCACCGTGATTTGCTCCAAATTGTGCCGCAATCCCAGCTCAAAATCATTCGGGTCATGTGCCGGAGTAATCTTCACTGCCCCGGACCCGAATTCCCGATCCACATAATCATCGGCAACAATCGGGATAATCCGCCCCATCAACGGTAAACGCAGTTTCTTTCCCACCAGCGCTTTGTAGCGTTCGTCCTCGGGATGAACCGCTACCGCCGTATCACCCAGCATTGTTTCCGGCCGGGTAGTCGCCACAACAATGTATTCATCCGTATTTTCCCCGGCCTCATCAATCACCGGATAACGCAGATGCCAGATTTTTGCCGCATGAATTTCATGCTCTACCTCAATATCGGAAATAGTGGTCTGGCATTTCGGACACCAGTTAATAATGTAGTTGCCCTGATAGATCAAGCCTTTTTCGTAAAGGCTAACAAAAACGTCCCGCACTGCTTCGGAACAGCCCTCATCCAAAGTAAACCTTTCCCGCTGCCAATCACAGGAAGTGCCTAACTTCCTTAATTGTTTGGTGATACGCCCACCATATTGCTTTTTCCATTCCCACACTCGGTCGAGAAATTTCTCCCGGCCTAAGTCGTACTTGGAGAGCCCTTCTTTCGCCAACTGCTCTTCCACTTTGGCTTGCGTGGCAATTCCGGCATGATCTGTCCCCGGCAGCCAGAGCGTATGATAGCCCTCCATCCGCCGCCAACGGGTTAGAATATCCTGTAAGGTATTATCAAGCGCGTGACCGAGATGCAAGGATCCAGTCACATTTGGCGGCGGCATCACTATCGAAAAAGTTTGCGCCTCCCCGGCCTCTTTTTTCTTCCGGAGCTCTTCATTGGCCTCCGCATGAAAATAGCCCTCTTTCTCCCAGATTTGATACCATTTTTCTTCGACATTCTGCGGTTCATATACCGTAGACAGATTTTTCTCGTTTTCCATCATACCAGTCCTTTCTCCACCTTTATCATTTCCCGTACTGCTCTAATGAGATAAAAAATCCTTCGCATCCCTAAAAAGGACGGAAGGATCACTATTCCGCGGTACCACCTTAATTCCCCCTCAGGGGACTCTCGCTTTTTGCTGTAACGGGCAACCCGGCAGTATCTACTTCGGAACTTTCAATACCGCACCTCCGGGACGACTGAGCACTATAACTAGCCCTGATAAGCCTCACAGCCAAGGGCTTATCTCTCTGCAGGGATTTATAGCCTGCTACTTCCCTTCTTCGACCTATTCCACACTATCTCGCTTCTCATTCCGCATTTAATCATGCTACGGTTTAAGAATATCTGCCTTATATCTTACTCATTTATCCAGCAGTTGTCAAACAAATTTACCGCATGAAATTATATATTCGTCTGCCACATTTCTTGAAGATACGCTTCTGCTTTTGTTATAAAAACACTGGCATTTTGCATTTGTTTTTCTGCTTCCTCTTTATTTGCTATATAAAAGTCCTCATAATCAGCGGTGTTTCTCATTCGAAATGCACTTTCTATTATTTTGGCACAAGCAACATCAAATTTACCCGTCTTAACAAAATGCAAATTAAAATAGGCAATTACCCCCGAATGTTTTTTAGAATCAAATTTTTCTAAAGCATTTACGGCTCTTATCGCATGAAATATGGCATAATATGATCTGTTTATTGAGTTCTTGAACTTATTATGTTCAAAGGCAATTTGACTAGCTTCTAAATCATCTTTCGCACATTCAAACCTGTATTTAGAAATAGCAAGAGATTCATTGCTCATAAAATACAACTCCTTCTTTCTTAACATTATTATAAAAAGGCATCGTCTCCTGATATTTACTAAATTTTCTCTCGCTCTGCAATATAGTTGATAAAACCACGTTATATTCCAAGTCAAGATCTACAATAATCTCGCTGATTTTATCGGAGTATTCTTTTAAAATTTCTTCATCTTCATTAAGCAACAACATAATATCAATATCTGATTCTTCATCATAATCACCTCTTGCATAAGAACCAAAGAGAATCACCTTTTTAAGCCTCTCGCCAAATAACGGCTGTAACCTATTAACTAATGCTTCGAGTAGTATTTTTAACTCCGAATCTGTTTTGGCTTTTAAACCACTCATTTATACCACCCCATTCTTCTCTCACCCTTAAAACTGTTTTCAACTTTATTATATCCGATACGGTGTTAATTTTCTATGAAATTAACAGGACATATCAGAAAAGAACCCCTCAAGGTTCTTTTTGCTTTCTGCACTGATGATTTGTTTCAATCTTTCTGTCTTTCCCACCGTCAAAAGATGTATATCTTACTCATTTATCCGGCCGTTGTCAAACAAATTTACCGCATGAAATTATATGTAAATTATGAAAATATTCACAGTATTATGGTGAAACGGATTGAAAAATAGCAGAAAGTCTGCCCAAAGAAAAATGCCGCCAGCTTTTGTGGCGGCTTCTCCTGCTATTTTTATTCCCCCGGCAGTTCCTGTTCCATTTCCGTATTGCCTTTAAAGGTAATTCGAATGCGGTCGGCGGATAAAACCTCCACCTTGTTGATCACAGCCTTAACCACATCCTCCCGGTATTCTTTCAGGCTGAGATCAGTATGTTCCATCATGTAAAGCAGTTCATGAATTCGGGCTTGTGTGTTTTGGGCGAGCATGGTCTGCTCTTGGTGTTCGCCAAGCTGCCCCTGCAGCCCCCTTTATCTCCGCTGCGATTTCCTCAAACTTGGCATCGAAGTAATCCGCACCGGCGCTGGACTTGGAGCTGAGTTCCACCAAATCCATCATCACGCTCTGCAGCTCGGCGATACGGTTTTGGACAGCCGCTTCATTGAAGCTGTCATCATCCTGTGAACCGATGGCCAGCCGCAGGCCTGCTTTGAGGGTTTCGATGACATCAGCCTTATCCTCATCCAGCCGGTTCAGGGCGGTAACGATCGCTTGGTGTAACCGGCTTTCTTCAATGGTAGGGGATTCCTTACAGTATTTTGTGCCGTACTCCAATCGGTTGATACAGCGCCAGACCGCCTTTTTCTTGCCGTTCCTCGCCCAAGTGCCCCTGCGGTATTGTGTACCGCATTCACCGCAGCAGAGAAGCTCGGTCAGTGCGTATTTGCTGTTATGTGACATGTCGCATAAAGACGGAAGCGGTGGGATTCGAACCCACGAGCCCTTGCGGGCTACCTGATTTCGATCGTTGGAAATGGCTTTCCCGGGGTGTCCCGCAGTGGCTTTTGTGAGCGTTGAAAACGCCGAAAAAGCCTGATTTCATGCGGGTTTGACGGCACAAAGCCGCTTGCTTCAGGGCTTCTGAAAAAATCCGCCACTTTGCAGATTTTCAGGAAAAGTGTGAGCAAACTGTGAGCGTGAGCCGTGCTGCCTTAGTTGCCAAGGCATGATTTGATAGAATTCAGCTTCCTGCCGTAAAAGTTGAAATATAGAAGTTTGCGCTATTGATAGCATAAACTTGATTTTCAAATGAGTTTATGCTATTATGATTGCGGGGGTGATTCTATGCTGAAAAGTGGAAGCGAACTGCGAAACCGCGACCTTTATCTGAATCGGCTGATCGCATTTCAGGACGCCGAGCCTGTTAAAATCATTACGGGAATCCGCCGCTGCGGCAAGTCCAGTCTGTTGAAGCTGATGGCGCAACATCTGCGCGATAACGGCATTGCGGAAAAGCAAATCGTCGAGCTCAACTTTGAGTCGATGGAGTTTCGCGGAATGAGCGCGGAAGCATTATATCGGTATGTAAAGGAGCACCTTCCTGACGGAAAACGCGCCTATCTGTTTTTTGATGAGATCCAGCGCCTGGACCAGTGGCAGGATGCGGTGAATTCTTTCCGTGTCGATTTTGACTGTGACATCTATGTGACCGGCTCTAACGCTTACCTGCTTTCTTCGGAGTACGCGACTTATCTTGCTGGGAGAAGCGTTGAGATCAAAATGCTTCCTCTCTCTTTTTGCGAGTTTCTTGACTTTCATGGCTATACCGTTCGTGAGCGGAAGAGCCCATCGGGCGGAATCAGTAAGCGCATTTATGACGCGGACGGAGAAAATTATGAGCCGAAGGAATTGCTGGAGGCCTATCTGAAGTTCGGAGGAATGCCCGGAATTGCCGATGTGGGGTTGGATATCGACAAGGCGCTGACTCTGCTGGACGGCGTATATTCCACCGTGGTCGTACGTGATATTCTGGAGCGCGAGCGGCGCAGAGGGCAGCGGCGGATCACGGACCCGGACCTGCTGAGAAAGGTCATCATGTTCCTTGCCGACAATATCGGCAACATCACGTCCATCACATCCATTAGCAACACGCTTGTCCATAAAAAGCTGCTCGATAGCAACCGAAACGGCAATCCGTCCGTTCACACCATTCAGGCTTATGTGGGAGCACTGTTGGAATCCTATGTGTTTTACGAAATCAAGCGCTTTGATATTAAAGGCAAAGAATATCTGCGTACCCTCGGGAAGTACTATATCGTGGATATCGGACTGCGCAACTATCTGCTGGGTTTCCGCGATATGGACACAGGACATATTATTGAAAACATCGTTTATTTTGAGCTTCTGCGCCGCGGCTATGATGTGGCGATTGGAAAAGTTGGCGACAAGGAAGTGGATTTCATTGCCACCAGTGCCGATGAGAAGAAGTATATTCAGGTGACCGAATCTATGAACGATCCCGCCACCAGGGAGCGCGAGCTTGCTCCGCTTCGCAGCATAAGGGACAATTACGAAAAGCTCGTCATTGCCGGTAACTGTGAGCACCCGGTGACGCAGGATGGGATCAGGATTGTTATACTGACAGATTTTTTGTTGGATGGCTGATCGCTACACTCTAGCGAGAGATGGAGGCTCTCTTTGAGCTTCGAATCATGTCAAAATCATGATGCGTTTAAAGCGTCTGCGAGAAATCGCAGACGCTGTTTTTATGCCAACAGAAAGATAACCAGTTGTTCTATTTGCTGCATTAAACACCAATGAATAACCTGATCGGGATAATACCTCGGCTTGTAAATAATTCGTTCCTTCCTGTTGCCTCCATCCCAAATCTTCTCTTCCTGATATCCGGAAGATACAAATGTCTT
>CAZVLC010000076.1:0-6888 GCA_964627885.1 uncultured Peptococcaceae bacterium | reverse complement strand
GCATCATGGATTTCCATGATGACCTTTTCGTTAAAAAGGGGTCTAATTTGTTGGAAGACAGTAGCAAAAAGCGTTTCAGTTTCTTCCTTTTTCATCCCGCGAAAAATAGCTTGGAAGTTTTTCACGGCCAGGTACTTTAATTTTTCTCTGGTAATTAGTTTTAGTTTATACAGAATGAGGACCGGTGCTATTTTAGCATAAAGCAGATAATAGCGGAAATGATGACCGGTTTGTTTTTTCCAAGCTTTGCCGATGTATGGGAGAGTATCTCCGGTAAAAAGGGTACCGTCAAAATCGAAAATCGCTAGTTCTTTCATCGTTTTAACCTCGAAAATATCCTAATATTTTTTACATGGGCCTAGTTTAACACATCTCGGAATAAATTTCCAGAGGATCCTTTGGAATGCGCATTTTGGGGACGGCCATTTGGGGTAGCTATTTTGGGGGAGGTTCATTTTGCGGATGCAATATGGTATGATAAACTAAACATATGTTTGTATTTTGCGAAGGAATTAAGACAGAATTAGCAGTGATTTAATAATGGTTTAATAATTATGAAGTGGGTTGGGGAGTTATGGAGAAATTAAGCGGCCTGGTGGAACGGATTACGTTCGTCAATGAAGAAAATGGTTTTAGTGTCATTAAACTCAAATGCAAGGGCTTTAGTGAGTTAGTGACGGCGGTCGGGACAATGGCGGCCGTCAATATTGGCGCGGCTGTTTATCTGCAGGGCGAATGGGCAACTGATAGTAAATATGGTCGCCAATTCAAAGTACAATATTATAAAGAAACTATCCCGGCAACGGTAGCGGGGATTGAGCGTTATCTGGGCAGCGGCTTGATAAAAGGGATTGGACCGGTCAATGCGAAGCGGATCGTGAAAAGATTTCGGGAGGAGACAATCCGCATTATTGAAGAAGAGCCAGAACGTCTGGTGGAAGTCGAAGGGATCGGCGAAAAAAGGGTAGAGATGATTAAGAAAGCCTGGCAGGAGCAAAAGGAAATTAAGAATGTGATGCTTTTCTTACAAGAACATGAAGTTACCACGGCCTTTGCGGCGAAAATCTATAAAACTTATGGGAATGAAAGTATCAAAATTGTAAGAGAGAATCCGTTTCGGCTGGCTGATGATATTTGGGGCATTGGTTTTCGCACCGCGGATAAGATTGCGGCAAAAATCGGTTTTGATCCCCAGTCTTATGCCCGTTGTAGTGCGGGGTTGGTTTATGTTCTGAACCAGCTATCTAACGAGGGGCACTGTTTTGCTTATCGTCAGCAGTTAATGGAAAAGGCTGTGGAAATACTCGAGGTTGAACAGGTTCATCTGGAAAAAGCGCTGGAAATGATGGCGATGGAAGGCTTGCTTCTAAAAGAAGAAGGGGAGATCTACTACCTCCCACCCTTTTATTACAGTGAAATTGGTGTGGCCCAGAAAATCGAGGAGATTCTTGCTATACCCAGTCCATATAATGTGGCGAAACTTGATGAGATTATTCAAGGCATTCAACAGGAAAGACGGCTGAAGTATGATCAAGTGCAGCTGGAAGCGATTAAAATAGCCTGCTCGTCGAAAATGATGGTTTTAACGGGAGGCCCCGGTACCGGTAAAACCACGACGACCTTGGCGATAATTCAAGTTTTTCGCAAAATGGGGGCTAGAGTTTTGCTGGCCGCGCCTACCGGGCGTGCCGCGAAGAGACTCTCCGAGGCTACTAGGTTTGAAGCTAAAACGATTCACCGCTTATTGGAATATAAACCTCCGGATGGCTACCAAAAGGATGCGGAACACCCTTTAGACTGTGATGTTTTGATTGTCGATGAAATGTCCATGGTCGATTTAATCCTGATGTACAATTTATTAAAAGCGGTGCCGAAGCATGCCGTTTTAATTCTGGTCGGGGATGTTGATCAATTGCCATCAGTCGGTCCTGGTAATGTACTCAAGGATATTATCAACTCGGAAGCTGTCAATGTGGTGAAATTAACGCGGATCTTTCGTCAGGTTGGAGGAAGCATGATCATCCGGAATGCCCATAAGATTAATCAAGGGGAATTCCCGTATTTAAAAGGCGGTCGTGATAGTGATTTCTTCTTTATTGAGGAAGAAGAGCCGGCCAAAATTGTGGAGCAAATTAAAGAGCTTTGCCGCCATCGTTTACCCAAATATTATGGGGTGGATGTGATAGACGATATACAGGTATTAACTCCGATGCAGCGTGGCGAAGTGGGGGCTCGAAACCTTAATGAAGTCTTGCAGGAAACGCTTAATCCGGCGACGAGCTCGGTGATGAGCGGCGGCGTCAAGTATAAACTTCATGATAAGGTCATGCAGATTAGAAATAATTACGAAAAGAATGTTTTTAACGGAGACATTGGGCGGATCACTTTTCTCGATCAAGAGGAGAGAAAGGTGCTGATTCGTTTTGATAATCATGAAGTTGAGTATGATACATCAGAGTTAGACGAAGTAGTGCTGGCTTATGCGACCACGATTCATAAGAGTCAGGGTAGTGAATATAAAATTGTGGTTGCGCCGTTTTTAACCCAGCATTTTATGATGCTGCAGCGCAATCTCTTGTATACTTGTGTCACCAGAGCAAAAAAAGTAATGGTGCTTTTGGGCACAAAAAAGGCGTTGGCAATCGCTTTGCATAATAACAAAGTTGAGAAGCGCAACACCATGTTGGTAGAAAGAATCCGCGAGAAAAACCGTGAAAAAAAGATGGTAAATAGGGAAATGCCGGATAGTTCAGAAGTATTTTTCGCGGATGGTCTTGATGATTAGGTCGTGATTATCGGAGACTTGCGGAAGGGAAAAACCGATATAAAGAGGTGACGTGACAAAACGCGGAATCACTTTGACCATTATTCTGTGGTCCAGGTGATAAAAAAACAGATTATAACTTGTACAATTTCGGTTAAAAGAATGCAGAGTATAATGAGTGGCAATTTGCGTATAATCAGCCAGTTGATTCAAATTATCCAGATTGTCGAGGATGATATTGAATTCGGTAAATCCGGTTCTGGGTTTGGTGGCGAGATTAAAGACAACTCCGGATTTTTGGTCGATAGTTATTCCTTCGAAATGTTTCGGAATGACGTAATTGTAGCAATTTACGTCATTTAACCCGATTATTTGCATATGAGGATGTACTATTGTTCCGCCCGAGTAGGGGCCATGGCTTTTATAGAAAATGACCGAAGCATATTTTTTGGTACTTTCTAACTCGAGCCACTTTTTTACACCAAAAGCGATGACCTTATACAGGTGATTTTTAGGATAATCGGAAAACTCCTCGTGACAGCCGACGGTTTCCACCAGTACGGTAGGGTAGGTATCTTCTAAAACAGGATATTTATTTTTCACGAGTAAAATAGGATAGTCTTCGGCCAGAATATCGACCAGCCCGGCGCGGTCACAAAAGGGGCATTTTACTTGTGGGTTAGTAATGCTCACGGGCTTTTTTGCTGCGATAGCCGGATTAAAATGTAAGAGTTCA
Source organism: uncultured Peptococcaceae bacterium (assembly GCA_964627885.1). Classification (GTDB taxonomy): domain Bacteria; phylum Bacillota; class Peptococcia; order DRI-13; family DTU073; genus UBA3937. Next base: position 3,388 of record CAZVLC010000076.1, on the reverse strand, counting down.
TATTCTGACATTTACACACCTTCTCTTAAACAAGTTTCACTTGGTGATAGCTTTTTTTCCCTTTACGCAGAAGTATTTTCTTGTCTGTAAAGTCGGCGCAGGTGACAATCCGGGTGAAATCATCAACACGTTGGTCGCCTAAATACACTCCGCCTTGCTGAATAAGGCGTCTCCCTTCACCATTGGAGGAAATGAGACCGGTTTCCTTGAGCAGACTGAGAATATCCAATCCGGTTTGCATACGCGCTTCCGGCAATTCGGTGGTGGGAATAGAGCTATCGTCAGCACCGACATTACTAAAAAGAGCTCTGGCGGCTTGTTGCGCTTTTGTTGCTTCACTCTCACCATGCACAAGTTTCGTTACTTCAAAGGCGAGGATTTCTTTCGCCTGATTAATTTTTTCATCTTCTAGCGCACCAAGTCTTTTCACTTCTTCCATGGGGAGGAAGGTTAAGAGGGCCAGGCAGTTTTCCACATCAGGGTCGTCGATGTTACGCCAGTATTGGTAAAAGTCATAGGGAGAGGTTTTCGCCGGATCAAGCCAAAGTGCGCCTGATTCGGTTTTTCCCATTTTTTTGCCTTCACTGGTCGTAAGCAGTTTAAAGGTTAAGCCGTAAGCGCTGGCGTTTTCCACACGGCGCACTAAATCAACCCCTTGGATGATATTGGACCATTGGTCGTTACCGCCTAATTGCAATTTACAGTCATAGCGCCGGAATAATTCCAAAAAATCATAGGATTGCATCAGCATATAGTTGAATTCCAGGAAAGAAAGCCCTTTCTCGAGACGGTTTTTAAAGCATTCTGCCGTCAGCATTCTGTTGACGGAAAAATGTTGACCGATATCTCTTAAAAAATCAATATAGTTTAGTTGGGCGAGCCAATCGGCGTTATTAACCATACTTGCTTTGCCTTCACCAAAATCAATAAAACGGGAGAATTGCTTTTGGAAGGAGCGGACATTGGCATCAACCTGTTCTCGGGTCAGCATTTTCCGCATATCTGTACGTCCGGAAGGATCACCAACCATGCCGGTGCCTCCGCCAAACAGGGCAATCGGTTTATGCCCGGCTTTTTGCATATGCATCATGACCATAATTTGAATAAAATGACCAACATGCAAGCTATCGGCAGTAGGATCAAAACCTATGTAAAAGGTTACTTTTTCCTTACCTAAAAGCTCTCGGATTTCTTCTTCATGGGTAGCTTGTTCGATGTAGCCTCTTTCCAGAAGAATGTCGTAGACGTTTGAATTTGACATATGATCTTCACCCCTTTGACTTTTATTCTACCATAAAAATATACCACAAAACCATTGCTCTGACGAATAATCAATGTAGATGAAAAAGGAAATGCCACGGCAAGAGTACAACATGGTAACATGTCATAGAAATATACACGAAGGACACAATAAGCATATCTATAAATAAACACAAGAGGTTTTCATGATGGCAAAATTAACCTATGACAGGATTTTTGGGCACCTGGTAAAATACGCTTATGAAGACAGGTTGGCGGAAGGGATTCGGCAACTGAATCCATATGGGGATGAAGGTTTAAATGAATATATCAAATATGCCAGCGGCGGCGGTAATCCGGAGAGAGTAGTTTTTCATGTGCATAGTTGCTTGGACGATGAGGGATGTCGGGAAAACAAATGTCAGGTCGCCTGTCTGTTTAATGCGATTACGAGAGACGAAAATGGAAATGTTCTGATCAAAGATGATTATTGCACAGGCTGTGGCGAATGTGTGAAGGTTTGTTCGCATGAGCATTTAATTGACAAAAAAGAATTTATTCCTATCGTCAAGATTCTGCACGAACATAAGGTCCCCGTCTATGCTATTGTCGCGCCTGCGTTCATCGGGCAGTTCGGCGAGGAAGTAACCCCCGGCAAGCTTAGGATGGCTCTAAAAAGGCTGGGTTTTTACGGTATGGTGGAGGTAGCTCTTTTTGCGGATATTTTATCCTTGAAGGAAGCTTTAGAGTTTGATGAACATGTTAAAGAGGAAGGAGACTTTGTTTTAACCAGTTGTTGTTGCCCGATGTGGGTCGCGATGATTAAAAAGGTTTATCATCAATTTGTCTCACACATTTCTCCTTCAGTATCGCCGATGGTAGCATGCGGCCGGGGCGTAAAAAAGATTCGCCCTGAAGCAAAGGTGGTTTTTATCGGCCCCTGTATTGCGAAAAAGGCTGAGGCCAAAGAAGAGGATGTGAGGGATGCGGTTGATTATGTCCTCACTTTTCAGGAGCTGGCTCAAATCTTTGCCGCGGTGGGGATTAATCCGGCCGCCGAAAGAGAAGATCAAAGCGAGCATTCATCTGCGGCAGGACGGATGTACGCGGTTACCGGTGGAGTGAGCAAGGCAGTTCACGACACTTTAAATAGAATCAGAACTGAGAAGCATATCAAAATAAAAGCAGTCCAAGCTGACGGAAGCAGGGACTGCCGAAAATTACTCAACCGAATATTAAACAACGAAATTGAAGCGAACTTTTACGAAGGAATGGGTTGTGTCGGTGGATGTGTCGGTGGACCTAAACGCAATATAGAGATAGAAGAAGGAAGAAAAGCGGCATTGCGTTATAGCCAGGAAGCACCCAGTGAAACTCCGGCTGACAATCTCTCGGTACTGGAATTGCTCCAAACTTTAGGCTTTCAAGAAATAGACGAACTACTACGGGGAGAAACCGCCAACATTTTTAAACGTATTTTTGAGCGGAACAGCTAATTATTAATGCTAGTTATAAATGCTAATTATTACAACTAATTGTTAGGGCGATTTAGAGCATCAATGAATGGGTCAACTAAAGCGGGGTCAAAGTGGCTGCCGGCACATCGCTTAATCTCGATAATCGCCCGCGCTTTGGAAACCGTTTTACGATAAGGGCGGGGACTGACCATAGCGTCGAAGGCATCTGCTAGGGCAAAAATACGGCATTCCAGCGGAATATTTTCTCCGGCAAGACCAAGCGGATAGCCGCTGCCATCCCATTTTTCATGATGCTTTAGAATTAAGTCACCAATGGGGATATACTCCGCAGTCGAATTAGCAATCCGTGAGCCTAGTTCGGAATGCCATTGGATTTCTTTAATTTCCCGAGTATTAAGTACTGTATTTTTAAATAGAACAGTATCGGATATGCCGATTTTTCCGAGGTCGTGGTATTGTGCCAGTAAATTTAGTTTATCTTTGACTTCATTGGGTAAGTGCAGTGTTCTGCTAACAGTTTGGACCATTTCCTTCAGCCGCTCAAGATGACCGTCTTTAATGAAATCTCTTGTTTCCAAAGAGGACATAAAGGAATTAATAATGGATTCCCGTGTTTTATGCCGAGTTTTTGTTTTTTCGCGATACATGTTGTTGTCGGCTTCTTTAAAGAG
>CAZVLC010000075.1:0-6923 GCA_964627885.1 uncultured Peptococcaceae bacterium | reverse complement strand
CGCGGGACACCCTGATTAAAAGTCAGGTGCTCTACCGACTGAGCTAATGGCTCATTTGGGGATTTACTCCACAAGTATATATATTAGCATGAGATTTAATAATCTGTCAAATGAACTTTTTGCTATTTGCACGATTTGGCACGATTTCAAGATGCGGATTGCATGAAATTAGGATAATCCCGTTCCTTTAATGGTTACGGTCTAAATTCACGAACTTCGTGAATTCCTTGATAAAGCCTAATTCCACTGTTCCAGTAGGCCCGTTGCGGTGCTTCGCGATAATGATTTCCGCAATCCCCGGTTTTTCGGAATCCGGCATGTAGTAATCCTCCCGATAAATAAACATAACCAAGTCAGCATCTTGCTCTAAGGCTCCGGATTCCCGCAGATGACTAAGGGCAGGCCTTTTGTCCTGAGACTGCTCTACCGCCCGGGATAATTGGGAAAGAGCAATAATCGGCACATTGAGCTCTCTGGCTAAAGCTTTCAAAGAACGCGATATTTCGGAAATTTCCTGCTGACGGTTTTCCGACCGTCTGCCCCCCTGCATTAGCTGCAGATAGTCAATAATAATCAAGCCCAACCCCTTTTCGGCTTTGAGCCTTCTGGCTTTCGCCCGTAACTCCAGCACAGAGATGGCCGGTGTATCATCAATATAAAGCTCTGCTAAGGAAAGGGGCTGAGAAGCCTTGGTTAAACGCACCCACTCTTCATCCTGCAAACGGCCTGTCCGCAATTTGTGTTGGTCAATCATGGCTTCAGAACTCATCATTCTCTGCACCAGCTGTTCTTTGGACATTTCCAGGCTAAAGATCGCCACTTGCTTTTTGGCTTTTAACGCGGCATTTTGGGCAATGTTCAAACCAAAAGAGGTCTTCCCCATGGCCGGACGCGCTGCCAGGATAATTAAATCCGCCGGCTGCCATCCGGAAGTCATACTATCCAAGTCGGTAAAATACGAAGGCACCCCCGTAATGTTCCCTTTATTAGCAGACATAAATTCGATCTTTTCTAAAGTATCGCTCAATGCCTGTTTTAAAGATACTAAACCGGAAAAATTGCGCCCGTCGGCTATTTCCAGAATCATCTTTTCCGCACTGTCCAAGAGTTCACGCGTATCCTCCTGATCCTCATAACACCGGTTGGCAATATGGGTGGATACGCGAATTAATTTCCGCAGGATCGACTTCTCCGTTACTATCTCCGCATAATGGCGCGCGTTAGCCGCAGTCGGAACGACATTGGCCACTTCCGCCACATACCCAACGCCCCCAACCTTTTCCACCTGGTTCAACCGATGTAACTCTTCGGTCAAAGTAACCATATCCACCGGTTCCCCTTTTCCTTCTAAGCCAACAATAGCCGCGAAAAGGATTTGGTGAGCTTCTTTATAAAAATCTTCCGGCTGTAATATTTCGATCGCAATATAGACTGCCTCTTTATCAATCATCATCGAGCCAAGAACGGCCTGCTCCGCCTCTAAGTTATAGGGAGGTATTTTTTCTAACAACATCTTTTACTCTTCCTCACTCTTCTTTTTTCGAATTTGGATTTGGATGCCCCAGCTTATTTTCTACTGTTCCGCAGCAATAACCTTTACCTGAATAGTCGCAGTCACTTTGGGATGCAGTTTAATTCCCACCTCATAAGTACCCAAATTCTTGATTGTCCCGTTTAATTCTATCTTCCTTTTATCAATAGGCAATCCCTTCTCTTTTTCCAAGGCCTCGCCAATATCCCTATTGTTAATCGCGCCGAAAAGCCTTCCCCCTTCGCCCGTTTTCACCGGCAACGTTAAGACAGTCCCCTCCAGCTGTTTTCCCAGTAAGCGGGCCTCCTGATACTCTTCTTCCTTCCGTTTAGTCTGAGTTTCCTTTTTACTGGCTAAATCCTTCAGGTTCCCTTCCGAAGCCTCCAGCGCCAACCCTTTCGGGAAAAGAAAATTACGGGCAAAGCCTTCCGCCACGTTGATAATTTCGCCTTTTTTCCCTGTTCCCTTCACATCTGCCTTTAAAATTACTTTCATGATGTAACCTCTCCTTTCCGAAATACCTCTTCTAAAGCATTAAGAAGTAACTCTTCCACTTCTGTAACTGTCCCCGGCACTTGAGCGGCAGCAATGGTAAGGTGTCCCCCGCCACCAAGTCTCTCCATAATTACTTGTACATTAAATTTCCCGTTGGAACGGGCACTAATCGCTACCACGCCGTCCGTAAAAGGCCAAAGAACGAAAGAGACGTTGACCCCGTTAATATTCAACATCGCATCGGCGGCTTTAGCAGCCAACAGTTGCGCCTCCCCGGACGGTTCGGTCCCCGCGCTCAGCACGATTTCCCCATAAATAATTCTTGCTTTACTTACAACCTCCGCCTGCTGAATGACGGACGGCAAATCATCCTGTTGCAGCTTCTGCACTGCCGTGGGATCGGCTCCCATTTTTCTCAAATAGGCCGCCGCCGCAAATGTTCTTGCTCCGGTCTGATAAATAAAATTCTTCGTATCTACCGTCATTCCTGCCAGAAGCGCCGAAGCTTCCTCTTTCCCCAGCTTTACTTCCTCTCCTATATATTGTAACAACTCCGTTACCAGCTCACAAGATGAAGAAGCATATGTCTCTAAATAGAGCAATTCCGCCTGCTCAATATATTCCTCCCCCCGCCGATGATGATCAATTACAGCTATTTTAGCGGCTTTCTTAAGAAGCCCTAGTTCCGGCAGGAGCAACGGTTTGTGGGTATCAACCACAATCAACAACGTATTCTCCTGCATTTTCCTCCAGGCTTCGCCGGCCTTCAAAAGATTATTGGTTGCATTACTAGGAAACAATTCAAGTAATCGATCAACCATCGGATTGCGGGCATCTTTCACAATCCAACCCTTTTGGCCTAAATCCTGCACCGCTTTAAAAAGGCCCAAACACGCCCCCATACTATCATAATCCGCCATCGCATGACCCATAATCATGACCTGCGAGGCATGTAAAATCAGTTCACGCAAAGCTTCTGCGGTTAGTCGTGTTTTGACCTTCGTCCTTTTTTCCCTTGATAATGATTTTCCACCGAAGAAGAGGACTTTTTCCGAGGATTTGCGCACGACTTGATCTCCGCCCCGTTCCTGCGCTAGGTCAAGGGCGGCTTGCGCTAATCTTCCCAGCTCACTAAGTCTGCCCTGTTCTTCAAAGCCAATCCCAATACTTAACGTGAGCGGCAACGAATTTCCCTCGCTAATTTCTCTGATCTTATCTAAAATATTATAGTGCTCTCTTTCGGCCCGCATTAGCTGCCCTGACGTGATAAAAACTAAATAGCGGCTTTCGCCGGTTTGGCATAAAAAGCCCTGCAAATTCTCCACCCATTCTGCCAAGGTTCTTTCGATCGCTCCAATCAAATATGGCTTCTGCTCTTCATTCACAGTCTGCAAGACTTCAACCCGATTATCGAGCTGAGCCATAATCAGCACCGGTAAATCAACCTTCTCCCCTGTAAGCAGCCGCACTTCCTCCGTTAAATCCTGACAAAGATACAGAGACACTTCCTGCCCACGCCAGATAATTTGCTGAATCACAAAATACAACAGGCGCTTCGGCCAGTTGTTGATCCCTGGTTTAACCATAGATTCCGGATATTTCGCGGTAAAAGCCTCGCCAACCTCCGGCTTTATGCCTGTTTGAAAAGAAAAGAGCTGATTAAACCAGAGCACCTTGCCTTGTCGGTCCACAAGGCAAGCGCCCAAAGGGAGATCATTAAACAGCGCTTTATATTCGTACGAGCCCTTGCCTTTTTCCCATAATAAATAAAGCACAATAATGATTAAAAAGACAATGATCAAATACATCAACCAATATCCGGGCATTCAGACACCACCTTCAGCCCCAAAAATGAGTTAGCCCCATCGTGACGTCCCAGTCGTATCCCAGTCATATTACCAATCGTATTACCAGTCGCATCCAGTCGTATTATGTATTTTTACTGCGCTGCCGGTAATTAAATAACAAATCTACAAGCCCTACCCCGGCTAAGATAGGTACAGACAAAAGCCCAAACAGGATGAGAAACAGACAAATCATAAACCAACGAGTGCTTCGCGAAGTAAAGTACTTTCCTAAGTAAAAAGATGAAACAGCACAGCCTAAAACAAAAAGCACCGGTATATAAACAAGCGCCACGTTTTGCCCCACTGTTGATAACTTTTCTATTTTATAGTAATCCCCCAATAAATAGGCTCCATATCCGCCAATAAAACCCCAAACAATCCACCAGGGAAGACGCCATTCCTTTAGGGGTAAAAAGGGCGGAATCTCTATTTTTAGTCCCTTTAAAGCTCTACGCGCAAAAAGATAATTAGCAATGGCCAACAGCCCTCCCCAGATGATAAAAAGAGCGGGAAAAAGACGATTGATTACCACAACCGCTGCTTCTAATTGCTCGCGCACTGCCTCCTCCGTAAAATTCGGATAGTTGTTGTTAAATATCCCTTCCGCCCGATACTTCGCCAGCAAAGGATCAATACTGCCCTGCAATTGTTGCATAAAATAGTCGGGAGCAAAACCCAGCCCAAATATGAGAAAAAGTACCAACAAGACAAAGGAAATGGTTGTTACCCCCACGCCTATTAACATAGACCTTTCCGGCTTTAACCGTTTCCTGAAGGTAATGCCATATACAAAAGCTCCCCCCACTAATTGCATCAGGATGATCGCAGCTTGGGCGGGCCCAACGAGAAATAAAAGGATTAAACCAATTAATCCTGTCGTAAATACGCCAACTGCCAAACCATGCCGCACGATGACAATAATCAGAGGAACCATCCAAAATAATTGAATTACAAGCATCAAGGAAGGAAAGTATATGCAGGTCAGACTCAGCGCAGCAACAACGAGTATTGTAAAAATGCTCTCCTTCATTGCGGAGGTCTGCAAAAAATTAGCCACTTCCCAGTCACCTCTTTAACTCTAAATAATCTTTCAAGGTCACCATATCTCGGGAATAGCCTGGTTTTTCCCTCTCCGGACTCTTCCCTAGCATTTCCTGAAGATTATCATACACTTGATTATCCAACTGTCCGTAATTTAAGCCTAACCGCTTGCATAGCAAAAAACAGGTGATGGTCATATCGGCCGAAGCATGTAAAAAACCGGCAGAATCACTTTTTAAAAGGGCTTGATATATTTCCGCCAATGAGCCGGCCAACTCTGTTTTTAAAGCTTCCAGCGCTTGAATATTTCCTGCAAAGTCCACATGATGATGCTCCGCCATCAGCACACCACCCACCTTTTTGAATTATACTTGTTCTTGAACCAAATTATAGAATTAAAGGGAGCCTGGCTGCTCCCTTTACCTCTCGTTTCTTCCTCACTATAATATTATACTGCTTTTTCACTTGCTACAGCATCTTATTCTGCTGAGTAAGGAAGCAGGGCAATACTTCTGGCCCGCTTAATGGCCATCGTTAATTGCCGCTGATGTTTCGCACAGTTTCCGGAAATCCGCCGCGGTAAAATCTTACCTCTCTCGGTTACGAATTTACGAAGACGGCCTATCTCTTTATAATCGATATCCTCAACTTTGTCCACGCAGAAAACACAGACCTTTTTGCGCGGGCGATGAACTCGTTCACGTTTCATATAGCTTCCCTCCTTAGTTTGTTTTAAAAGGGAATCTCTTCATCAGTAAATTCCACTTCATTTCCAACCGGACTAAATTCCTGGGATGAGGATGCATTACTGCTATCCTTTTTGTCCAAAAACCTAACGTTTTCTGCTACTACCTCGGTCACCCAACGACGCTGTCCATCCTTACCATCGTACGTCCTGACTTGTATGCGACCATCAACAGCCACTAAACGACCTTTGCCAATATAATTAGCGCAGTTCTCGGCCTGCTTTTGCCAAACAACAATGGGAATAAAATCAGCTTCTCTTTCTCCTTGCGCATTAAGCCGTGACCGGTCAACCGCCAGCGTAAAAGTCGCTACAGCTACCCCATTGGGTGTGTACCGCAATTCCGGATCCTTTGTTAATCTGCCAATTAACACAACACGATTAAGCATTACTTTCACCATCCTTAACCATTAATACTCGTGCCTTTTCTGCAGACCACTTACAATCTCCGGCTTTTAGGCATCCTTACGAATAATCATAAAGCGAAGGACTTCCTCGGAAATCTTCAAAACGCGGTCTAATTCCTTAGCGGTTTCAGGCGTTCCCTTGAATTCAACCAAATAATAAAAGCCTTCATGCAGATCTTTTATTTCATACGCCAGGCGTTTTTTCCCCCAGTTGTCTAACTTTGCCACTTCGCCACCGTTATTATTGATCAGGTTCGATACTTTTTCGACGGCTGCGCTAAGCTTCTCTTCATCCAAATCTGGGTTAAGAATAAAGACCATTTCATAGTTGCGCATAAACCATTCACCTCCTCCCCCCGGACTAAACGGCCCCACCATCTCGATGGAGCAGGGATGTTACATCTGGTAATTATATCATATGGCGATTTAACAGGCAAGCAAATTATCAACATCTCAGACCTGTGTGTAGATTGCAAGTTTAATTGCCTTGCACTTATTGGTATTCTATGTTTTAATAACTCTCTATGCTAAAGCTAACACATTCAATTATTTTTATTCGATTATGACTTTTCTCCCTCCGACTGTTTGTCAATAACCTCTATTTTGATACAATTTCCTTTTTTATCATAAGTATATTTAACTACTTCCCCGCTAGGAAGTCTCATTTCGATAAGTTGATTTAAATTATTATAGAACATGTTTTGTTTTGGTGGGGGCGGTTTTATGGTGCTTTTATTACTCACTATCTGCTTTGAAAAGCTTGCTAGTACTCCGCCATCTTGTGCAAGTACTGTCCCTGCTGTATAAGATATCTCGAGATCCTTATTACAGTTTACAACTTCGTTGAGCGCAATTTC
>CAZVLC010000074.1:0-6981 GCA_964627885.1 uncultured Peptococcaceae bacterium | reverse complement strand
TAATTTAGATTTGGCTGTTGAGGCCCATGACCTTTTGAGGGGCGATACTGGGCAGGAGATCCCCGGTGTAAAAATGGATGAAAACCCCTTTGAATATGGTCAGCTTAAAACAATTACTATTCTTAATGACCAAGGGGCCGCAATAATGGGACGTGCCCCCGGTACCTATATTACCATGGATTCCTCCGCAATTCGAGAAAACAATAAAATGGTGCATAAAAAAATTGGCGAAGTTCTAGCAGAAAAGCTCCAAGAAATACTGCCCTTGCAAGATGATACGGTAATACTTGTGGTAGGGTTGGGTAACTGGAATGCCACTCCCGATGCTTTAGGTCCTAAGGTAATTGAATACTCTATGGCAACCAGACATTTGTTTCAATATGCGCCTGAAGAACTGCGTCAAGGTTTAAGATCAGTTTGTATTTTTGCGCCCGGAGTATTAGGCATTACCGGAATTGAAACTGCAGAATTAATTAAAGGTGCGGTGGACCGGATTCACCCAGATTTAATCATTGCCGTTGACGCCTTGGCTGCGGGTAGTGTCGAAAGAATCAATTCAACAATTCAGGTTGCTACAACAGGAATTAACCCCGGTTCAGGCATCGGTAATAAACGAGTCGGAATAAATCAAGAAACAATGGGTGTTCCGGTTATCGCTATTGGTGTTCCTACCGTTGTACATGCGGGAATTATTGCCCACCAAGCCATGGAAAATTTATTTAATCATCTCCAGAATACACCCAATCTACGTCAGGTATACCAGGCCCTGCAGCCGGTTGCTGTTCAACAGATGATTAATCAAGTATTAGAGCCTTTTGGCGGACAACTGATGGTTACTCCTAAAGAAATTGATGACCAAATCACGAACACGGCCAAAATTATCGCAATGTCTTTAGCGCTGACACTACATCCGGGAATACCTCCTGAAGAGGTAGAACATTATCTGCATTAAATCATAAAACTGCGCCTGTGCTGAGCGCTCGATTTAAAAACAAGCAGCGATCAAAAGATCACTGCTTGTTTTTTACTCATCCCTCAAGACTATAGTGAACATTAGAGTGTTAAACTAATTGTCCTTTGGATAAAGCTTCTTCCGCATATTGAACGAGTTTTCTGGTCATATATCCACCAACATAACCGTTTTGACGAGAAGTAAGCTGCCCTTTATCCACTTGAGCATAGTTAGTGATCCCCAGTTCACCCGCGATTTCAAATTTCAACTGATCGAGTGCTTGTGCAGCACCTTGGACTGCAGGCTTGTTAGTATTACGAGGCATTTTAACATCACCTCCTTTGCTTGAAGTATTCTTATTTTTAGCAGTCCATGAATATTTTATACATTCAAAAAAAGTAATGTTGTTAGAACCTTTTCCCATTTTTTAATTTGCTTTGTCTGGCCCCTTCTGAGACGATTTTTTATGGTTCTTGCGGTGTGCCAAACCAAATTCCTGCGCTACCTCATATTTAAAACGTTCTAGATTGTATTTTTTTGCCATAGCTGCACCTCGCCCTCTTCTTTCAATATTATTTTGTTACTTTAAGGTTTTTTTAATACAGCAAAAACCGGAATATTCCCTGCGTTCAGGAAAACATTCCGGTTCTAGGCACAATAGATTAATGTTCTGCAATTTTAACCAAATAAGGACAATAAAACACCTGCGGCAACAGCCGAACCGATTACACCTGCCACATTCGGACCCATGGCATGCATCAGAAGGAAATTTCGAGGGTTTTCCTTTTGCCCAACCACTTGCGAAACGCGGGCAGCCATCGGTACTGCCGATACACCGGCCGAACCAATCAATGGATTAACCTTACCGCCGCTAAGTACATACATCAAATCCCCTAATAAAACACCACCGGCGGTACCAATTGAAAAGGCAATTAAGCCTAATAGAATAATTTTGATGGTATCGAGATTTAAAAAGGCCTCCGCACTGGCAGTCGCCCCCACTGTTATTCCTAAAAAAATAGTCACAATGTTAATCAGGGCATTTTGGGCTGTATCACTCAAACGCCCCACTACCCCGGATTCACGGAAAAGATTGCCCAGCATTAGCATCCCAATTAAAGGAGCCGCATCAGGTAATAGCAAAGAGACGATAATCGTTACGACGATCGGGAAAATGATCTTTTCCTGTTGTGACACCTGGCGAAGCTGATCCATTATGACCATCCGGGCTTTACGCGTTGTTAAGGCCCGCATAATTGGCGGCTGAATAATCGGCACCAAAGCCATATAAGAATAAGCCGCGACCGCAATCGGTCCTAACAAACCCGGGGCCAGTTTGGAAGTCAGAAAAATAGCCGTTGGGCCATCTGCGCCCCCAATGATTGCAATAGAAGCAGCTTGTTCCGGTAAAAACTTTAAAAAGAGGGCCCCGATAAAAGTAACGAAAATACCTAACTGAGCGGCAGCGCCAAGAAGTAAAGTTTTCGGATTGGCAATCAACGGAGCAAAATCGGTCATTGCCCCAATTCCCAAGAAAATTAACGGCGGATAAATCCCCAATTTTACCCCTTGATACAAATAATACAACAAACCGCCGGGTTGAAATTTTTCTCCTTCGGTAACAGGAGGAGTCATTAAACCCGTGTTAGGCAGATTGGCTAAAAGCATCCCAAAAGCAATAGGCAAGAGCAACAAAGGTTCAAAACCCTTGACAATGGCTAGGTATAAGAGTACGAAGGAGATCACCATCATGAGCAGTTGCTGCCAAGTAATTGTAGCAAAGCCCGTACTCATTGCTAATTCTTGGAATGCTTGAGATAAATTTATTTCCATCGTTGCGTATCCTTCCCCTCATGTTATTTTCTGTAAAGTTTAGCCGATCACGACAAGGACATCTCCGGGATTTACCGCCGCTCCCTCGCCAACCCGGATTTCCTTTATAGTTCCAGCCGCACTACAGAAAATTTCATTTTCCATTTTCATGGCTTCTAAAACGAGGATTAGATCTCCTGCATTTACCTGTTGCCCTACTGCAACTTTTATTGACATGATTTTTCCGGGCATAGGTGCTGAAACAACCTCTGCCCCAGCCGCAACCGGTGCCGGTGCAGCAGCTTGTGGAGCCGCCGCTACAGGTGACGCGGGAGACGGTGCTTTTGCTTGTGGTGCCGTCACTGGGGCTGTTGCTGCGCCGGCTGCTCCTCCCCCAATTTCTTCCACCTCCACCTCGTAACTCTTTCCGTTTACATTTATGCGAAATTTTTTCATGAAAAATTCACTCCTTTATTCCAGCAAATTATTTATTTAATGTAATCCTAATTGTGACTTATATTTCTTGTCTGAGTTTCATCGTCTCTTGACGTCCGACAGCCGCCCAGCCGGGAACATCCTCTTCTCTAACCCGGCTAATGGTGACAATCCGCCCGCTTCCTTGAGTCATACAGGCAATCGCCGCGCTAATCGCCGCAAGAATTTCACCGTTATCTTCCGCAGTGGGAGTAATCTTTTGTTCTTGAGCATTGTCTTTTGCCGCAACAGACTTAGATGCCTGCTTCTTTTCCGCTAATTTTTCTGTGGCCATGCCCAGCACTTTTATTACTCCAATCAAGAAAACTAATGCAGAAAATACTATTCCCATACCCAAAACCGCAACCTCAAGTCCAAAAATAAGAGTCTGCATTAATTATTGGCCTCCTTTCCAAGCCTTAGCCAGCCAAGCCTTAAAGTGGGATATTTCCATGCTTCTTCGCGGGACGGGTCTCCCGTTTGGTGGCCAGCATCGCTAAAGCATTAACCAGACGCGGGCGCGTCTCCCGCGGTTCAATCACCATATCCACAAAACCATTTTCGGCAGCTACATAAGGCGTGGCAAATCTATCCCGATATTCGGCAATCTTTTCATTACGTTTCTCTACCGGGTTCTCAGCCCCTTCAATCTCCTTGCGGAAGATGATATTCGCGGCCCCTTCGGCACCCATGACGGCTATTTCCGCTGTGGGCCAGGCAAAAACCTGATCAGCACCCAAATCCCGCGAACACATCGCCAGATAGGATCCGCCATAAGCTTTCCGGGTGACAATTGTAATTTTCGGTACGGTAGCCTCGGAATAGGCATATAGTAATTTAGCCCCATGACGGATAATGCCACCAAATTCCTGATTCTTACCCGGTAAATATCCCGGCACGTCCACAAAATTGACAATCGGGATGTTAAAAGCATCGCAAAAACGGATGTGACGAGCCGCTTTGTCTGAGGCATTAATATCTAAGCATCCGGCCATTACTTTTGGTTGATTAGCGATAATACCGATAACTTGCCCGTTTACTCTGGCATAACCGGTTAAGATGTTCATCGCAAAATAAGGCATCGTCTGGAAGAAATCCCCGTTATCGACGACTCGTCTAATTACCTCGAGCATATCATAGGCCGCATTCGGATTATCCGGCATAAGCTCGTTTAAACTATCATCCATTCTGCCGGGGTCATCACCCGTGTCAAGACAGGGTGGATTCTCCAGATTATTCGACGGCAAAAAGCTAAGTAGTTTTCTAATCTGCCCAAAACAATCTTCTTCATCCTCAGCGGCAAAATGGGCAACACCACTAGTACGATTATGGGTCATCGCCCCGCCTAATTCTTCAGCCGAAACCTCTTCTCCGGTAACCGCCTTAATTACTTGCGGACCGGTAATAAACATCTGTGATATATTCTTGACCATAAAAACATAATCAGTCAAGGCTGGTGAATATACTGCTCCTCCCGCCGAAGGCCCCATAATAACCGAAAGCTGGGGGATTACTCCGGAAGCAGCCGTATTACGAATGAAAATCTTTCCAAACCCGGACAAGGCATTAACCGCCTCTTGAATACGTGCACCACCCGAATCGTTTAAGCCAATCACCGGTGCCCCCATTTTCATGGCTAAATCCAACACTTTACAAATTTTTGCAGCATGCATTTCTCCTAATGAGCCCCCGAGTACGGTAAAATCCTGAGAATAAACATAAACAAGGCGTCCAGCAATTGTGCCATATCCCGTCACAACGCCCTCTCCCGGTGCTTCCTTACCAGCCATACCAAAATTAGTACAGTGATGAACTACATATTTGTCCAGTTCAGTAAAAGAACCCGCATCAAGCAATTTTGCAATACGTTCACGGGCGGTGAGCTTACCGGCATTATGTTGCTTCTCAATCGCCTTTTCTCCGCCACCAAGTTCAACTTTTGCACTGCGTGTTTGCAAGTCCGCTATTTTTTCCCTGGTACTCATCTTTGGAATCACCCTCTTTTCCTTCTTGATAAAAATACTTCTAGGATATTTGTAAAAGCCTTTTTCTTAGGGGGGATCTAAGATCTAGCTTGCTACACCTATTTTTACGCATAGTATCATTATATCAAAAAAATTTTAATTTTCTAGCCTGTATCTTCGTTAACATAAATAGTCACACTAATGAATATATTCAAAGGCCGTTTAATTAGGCCGTATCGATACGTCGCCGACCATTAAAGTCTTTAGTTCTCCCGAAGTTTTTCTCACCAACAAATACCCATCCTCATTGATATCTTCCGCTCTGGCTTCATACAATTCTTCGCCGCTACTAACCAAAATATTCTTTCCTAAGGTTGAATTAAGCTCACGCCATAACTGCAGAATCCAGTCAAAACCTCGCTGTAAATATTGATAATAAATCTCCTCATATTTTAGGAGAATTATTCGCAGAACCTCCGTCCGCCTCAAGGGGTTTCCACAGGCCATCGCCAGCGAAAAAGCCGTCTTCCTTAGCTCCGGTGGTAAATCCCCTGCTTTTTGATTAACATTAATCCCGATCCCTACAACTAGAAAGTTTATTTTTTCGATTTCCGCACTTAATTCGGTTAATATGCCACAGACCTTTTTCTCTTCGAACAGGAGATCATTGGGCCATTTAAGGGTCAAAGGCAGCCCCGTAACATTTCTCAAAGCTTGACAGACGGCCACCGCACTGACAAAGGTCAATTGCGCCGCCTGGGTCGGAAGAAGGTTTGGCCGCAAAACTAAGGAAAACCAAAGACCAACCCCGGGCGGAGAAACCCACTGCCGCCCTACTCTCCCTTTGCCCCGCTCCTGCTGCTCGGCTACTACCACCGTGCCTTCCGTGGCTCCTTCCGCCGCCATCCTTTTCGCCTCTTCATTTGTTGAATCGAGTAACGCAAAACAGGCCACCCTTTGTCCAAATACTTTTGTCTTTAAACCCGTCTTTATTTCCACTTCATTCAGCCTATCCGGCCTTTCCAATAAACAATAACCCCGCCGTGGCGAGGCTATAATGCGATATCCGTCCTTTTTTAACCCGTTAATATGCTTCCAAACAGCAGTTCTGCTAATCTTCAGCATGCTGCTCAACTCTTCCCCGGAAAGAAACACGCCCTCTTTTTCGGTTAGTAAGTTTAATATCTTCTGTTTCATTAGCAAACCCCATTTCTTTTCCAATTGCGTCTTAACAATTACTCCTTATTACTTTCTCTCAGGTAAAAATGATAGAGGCGAACAGAGAGTATATGGCGTGCCTAGTAGGATTCGAACCTACGACCCCTTGATTCGAAGTCAAGTACTCTATCCAGCTGAGCTATAGGCACATGTATTACACATATTACACGTATTACACATATTACACAAGTATTTTGTTGTTGCATTTACTCCTAATTTTTGATAAAATGGCAGGAGTAATGAGCCTTAAGGAGGTGGATTTCATGGCAAATAAATGTGCTGTTTGTGGCAAAGGCATCGTTACAGGAATGCAAGTCAGCCATTCGCATATACGCACTAAGAAGACCTGGGCTCCCAATTTGCAGCCTGTCAAAGCTATCGTTAATGGTACACCTAAAAAATTAAAGGTTTGTACACGTTGCCTGCGTTCGGGAAAAGTTCAACGGGCCAATTAACTATCAACAAACAATTTAAAAATGATGGAAATAAAGCGGATATCCGCTTTATTCTATTTTATGGCCTATTCGCTTAGACCTTCTTAACCCGTATTCCTAATAAGAG
>CAZVLC010000073.1:0-7044 GCA_964627885.1 uncultured Peptococcaceae bacterium | reverse complement strand
CATATTGTGTAGAAATCTACATTTAGTAACATAATTTGTCTAATATGTATTATACAATAACTTTCTCGTCCAAAATATCATATTATCCTAAAAGTTATTCATAATATAATACACAATAATTAGCAAAAAGCGTAACAGCCGCTTCCTCTCAGCAGTCTGTCACGCTTTTTTACTACTATTCTTTTCTATTTATTGCTCATTTAATAATTTAATGATTCATTTTCTTTGCGCATATTTTTTAGTATCAATGCCCCGTTCTTCGCACCATTCCCTGGTAAAACCCGAAATAACTACAGGCTTCTTTTGCAGCTCACCGATATTTGGGGCACCGGTTAAAAGCATCATGATTTTCAATTCTTCTGTTAAGTTATCCAAATACTTTTTAAGGGCGGTCACCCCTTGCTGCTGTAAAACACATAAAAAGTTTCCGGCAATACCGACCGCGTCAGCACCTATGGCTAACGCTTTAATGATATGTTGCGAAGTAGTAATGCCACCGGAAGCAAAAATGTGCATTTGTCCTACATTTAACACAGCATCCTTTACTTCCAATAAAGAAATTGCTGAAGGAAGACCCCAAGAACGCAAAAAATCAAGGTGTTCACGGGGTACACGTTGAAGCTCAATAGCCGCAAAATTCGTGCCGCCGCTTCCGCCGGTATCAATTCCTTGTACCCCTAGTTGGGCTAAACTAGCAGCAACTTCTTTGGAAATTCCGTTGCCTACTTCCTTCACAATTACGGGGACAGGAACACGCTGACAGATTGTCGCAATATTTTCAGCTAACCCTGCAAAATCTCTGTCTCCTTCGGCCATCGTTAATTCTTGCACACCATTTAAGTGCAGTTGTAGTGCATCGGCTTCCAGCATCTCTACTGCTGCTAAAGCCATTTCCGGTTTTACACCGGCGCCCACATTAGCAAATAATAAGCCATTAGGGTTAACATCACGGGCGATCTGATAAGTTTTTGCCATACTTTTATTGACTATACCGGCCGTTTGCGAACCTACCGCCATTCCCAGTCCATATTCGCGGGCAATGTCTGCTAAATTGCGATTGATCTCTGCTAGTCCCTCTGCTCCCCCCGTCATCGCGTTTATATAAAGCGGAAGCTGAATTTTTTTCTGAAAAAGTTCCTGTGAAAGATCAAGCTCCTCGAAATTATCATTTAATAAAGCTTGGTGCACTAACAAAAGATCTTCCCAACCGGCAGATAATGGCCCGCTTTTTGTTTGTAAAGCTTGCTGCACATGTTCAAGCTTTCTCTTTTCTCTCTGCGCAATCACAATTAATCAACTTTCTTGGCCTTCCCTTGGGCCTTCTCCTTGGTAGTTTCTTTTTTCCCCAACTCAGCATCTGCTACATCTGGAGTCGATTCTTTCTTAGTCTCTACGGGCTTATCAACTATTTCGCCGGTATTGGAATCTTCCTTCAGGGAACTTTCCTTTGTGAATTCTGTTTTCGCTTTTAGCAGATCCCCGATTGTGGCATTTTCCTCTTCCGGCTGTTGATTCATAAAGGTTGTATATTCTTGTTTTTCTTCATCCTTGACGATGTCTTTCATGCTAAGCTTAATCTTCTTCTCTTCCGAATCAATCTGGACAATTTTCGCCTCGATCTCTTGTCCTACTTTTAATACCTCTTCCACCTTATTGATTCTTTTCTCGGATATTTGTGAAATATGGACGAGACCTTCTAAGCCAGGTTCAATTTGGATAAACGCTCCAAATGGCAGAATCCGGACTACTTTTCCTCCTACAATTGAACCTTCCTGATATTTTTGAATTAATTCCTGCCAAGGGTCTGCCAAAAGCTTTTTCAAGCTCAAAGACACTTTTTGTATTTCCCGGTCAATTTTTAAAACGTAAACCTCTACCTCATCACCTTCACGCAAAACCTCTGAGGGGTGATTAACCTTATTCCAGCCCAGTTCGGAGATATGCAACAAACCATCAACCCCGCCAATATCCACAAAGGCACCGAAGTTCATGATTTTTTTCACAACTCCAGTTCTTGTTTCTCCTTCCTGTATCTCTTCCCAAAGTGCTTTTCTCTTTTGCTCATATTCCTCTTCCAAAATCACTCTTTGCGACAGAACAACTTTCTTTTTCTCTCGGTCTAATTCAATTACTCTTAAACGCAGTTTTTTCTGAAGATACACCTGTAAATCTTCTACAAAACTACGATCCACTTGAGACGCCGGGACAAAGCCCTTAATCCCCAAATCAACCAACAAACCACCCTTAACCACATCAGTTACCGTGGCTTCAAGAGTAGCCCCTGTTTCCTTCGCCTTGGCGATTTTATTGAATGCTTCTTCAAAAAAGGCATTTTTATGAGATAAAATAATATTGCCCTCACGATCTTCCTTCAAGACTTCAACCAATAGTGTTTGCCCCAGCTGCAAATACTCCTTCGGATTAACTTTCACCCCGAGTTCCGCAACAGGGATAATTCCTTCAGACTTAGCTCCAATATCCACCAGCACTTCATCATTGTTGATTTGTACTACGGTACCTTCAACCATGTCCCCCGGATGATAATTTTTTATTTCATATTGTTCCTCGTTTATTTTATTCATTTCCTCCATTTGTTCAATAACCTCCTTTATTATCCAGTCAGGTGTTGATGCCCCTGCTGTTACCCCTATATGAGTATTGTCATGAAACCAGGAACGTTCGATTTCTGCCGCGCGTTCGATAAAATAAGTAGGAATCCCTTGATTTTTACTAGCTTCGGCTAACTTTTTGCTGTTCGAACTGTTTTGCCCCCCGATCACGATCATCAGATCAACTACCTGGGCCAACTTCGCAACAGCTTCCTGCCGTAAACGTGTGGCTGAACAAATTGTCGATAACACCTGTAAATCAGCAACGTTTTCCTGTAAGTAATGGACAATTTCCGCGAAACGCTCTTCTTTTTCTGTTGTTTGCGCTAATACTGCCACTTTATTACGGAGAGTCTTCTGTTCCTTGCTTTTTTTCAATTCCTCCACCGAGGATACAATGAGAGCCTGTCCTCCGGTCCAACTTTGAATTCCTTGCACTTCCGGATGATTTTTATCACCAAAGATGATAACCTGATAACCTTCGGCCTGCGCTTCTTTTGCCACAGTCTGAGCCTTTCGCACATGTGGACAAGTAGCATCGATTATTTCATAACCGTTTTCCTGCAATAATGCATATGTTTCCGGCCCAACGCCATGTGTCCTAATGAGTACAAAATCGGGTTTATCCTGCTGTATTTCGCCATCAGTTACCCCTTTTAATTCTATTAAACCGAGTCTCTTCAAACGTTCAATCTCATCTTGATTGTGAATTAGTGAACCAAGGGAAGCAACTGGCCCTTTGCGAAGAGCCTCTTCCGCCAGCTCCACCGCTCTCTTTACCCCAAAACAAAAGCCGGCATAATCTGCTACAGTAATTTTCAACATCATGGCACTTCCTTAAACAAGCTTAACATCTCTTCACGTATAGTGGTAGTAGCCTTTTCGATTTCTTCTCCGCCAAATTTTTGCTCAATTATATCATGAAAATACATCGGCTGCCCTATTCTTACCTCTATCTTCCCCCTTATCGTCAAAGGAAATGTTGTACGATTGCCCAACATCACAATGGGAACGACTGGTGCTTTAGCTCTTAACGCGAAAAGGGCAGCGCCGGGATAAAAAGGAAGCAACTCCCCGGTTTTACTCCTTGTCCCCTCTGGGAATAGGGCCAAGGCCTCGCCCTTCGTCAGGATTTCCGTAGAATAACGCAAAGCGTTTTTATCCGGTTTCCCACGCTTGATAGGAAAAGCATGCAACCATCTGATAATCCGACTGAATATCGGGACTTTAAATAACTCTTCTTTTGCCATAAAATGAACCACTCTGTTTACGGAACACGCCAAAATAACCGGGTCCCAATAAGAAACATGATTTCCGATGAGAACAAGCGGCCCTTGCTGGGGAATGTTTTCCTTTCCAATGATGGTCCAGCGATTAAAGATCCGTAAATACAAGCTTATAATTCTTATAACCACTTTATAAAACATCCTTATTTGCCTCATTCCCATTATTAGTTCTTCTCGACTTAGTCTCGAGTCCTGTTTATTCTCTGTTCATAAACAGTTAAAATCGCAGTAATTACTTCTGCAGGACTCAAGGCGGTAGTATCAATCAGCACAGCATCCTGCGCCGGTTTTAACGGACTGGATGACCGATGCTCATCTAAATAATCACGTTGCGCCATCTCTTTCTTGATGGAAGCAAAATCCTCTTCGTATCCCTTATTATGCATTTCTAACAAACGGCGACGTGCCCTTTCTTCCAGAGAAGCAACCAAAAATATTTTACATTCCGCATGCGGAAGAATGACTGTGCCGGCATCGCGGCCATCCATCACCACATCACGATCTTCCGCCATGCTACGCTGTTTTTTCACCAGTTCCTCCCGCACCCGCGATAACATTGCCACTTTAGAAACATTCTGGCTAATTAGCGGAGCCCTGATTTCTTCGGTTACATTAATCCCATTACAATAGACCGCCTGAGACCCATTGTCCTGACGAACCAATTCAATTTCGGTATCAGCAATTAGTTGATAAAGGGCTTCCTCATTTTCAAAAGGAATATCTTGCTGCATTGCCAAATAGGTAATGGTCCGATACATCGCGCCTGTATCAATATATAAAAAACCCAATTGATTAGCCAGCATTCTGGCAATAGTACTTTTTCCTGCTCCGGCAGGTCCGTCGATAGTGATTTGTATGAAAATCACCCTTTCTTTGCCCAGTTTTTTCTTCTCTATTTTATCATTTATTATCGAGATCCGGTCGTAATTTCACCGCTTCATTTAAATAAACATGTTTAACTTTCGAGTCTTTCGGTAAATAAGCATGGATCAGCAAGCGAATACAGCGTGGAAGCCCATGTGGTACATCGGCCTCCACACAACCTAATAGTGGGACATGACTTAAGCCCATTAAGCGTGCGGCTTTCGCGGGAAATTCCGCAGTTAAATCCGGTGTCGTAGTAAAAATAATACTGACAAGATAATTCGTATCCGTTAGTCTATTTGCAGTCAGGATTGCTTCCAATAGTTTTTGGGTCTCTTCTAAAATCTGTTCCGCACTATTGGCGGATACAGTAGTTGCTCCACGAATTCCATATAATAATACCATCGTCACTATTCCGTAAAAGGAGCCGCTCGGTGTCCTAAGCCAATCGCTACTTCATTGAGGTGGAGCAAGCCAATTCCCAAAAATACAGCCACACTCACATGATCGTCCTGCCGGGCAATTCCAATTTTCCCTCCTACATTTAATCCCAAAGCCTTAGGCATAATCTGAGCAAGAGCTTCTCTGGTCGCGCCAGCAACTGCTCCTTCATCATAATGATTTTCCTTAATCACGTTTTCTCTTTTGGCCGCAACGATTGCTCTTTCAATGATCACCTTAATAGAGTTGATGTATTCTCCGCCAATATCCACAGCAACAGTTCTAATGCCCATTCCTGCATACTCTTTTTTTAGTCGGATCTCTTCCTCTCTGCTTTCTGTTAGAGCAATTTTTATTGCTGCCGCAGCCACTTTTTTGGAACTAATCATATCTGCCTCAACCAGTCTTTCTTTTTATGCTTATTTCTAAATTGGATTTTATTATAAAGCCAAAAAAATAGCAACTATTTCAATCTAATCGGCGCAAAATATCTTCTTCCGGTACCATTCACCACAACTCCCAGTTCCGGTCTCATAATGTTCGGGGTAATTTTGCTGACTTTTACTTTTACGGGACGTTGCTTATCTGGATTATAATAAGTGATTACATCATTTTCCCGGATATTAAGAGTAATCTCTTTTCTTAAAAAATTCCCCGTTTTTATCCCGTTGATTTCCACGATGACATCGGGTCTACTTTGATATTCTAGTAATTCTAAAGTAATACTTGTCCATGGAGTTGGAGAAATATTACCCGCCAAATAACTTTCCGACCGGAATAAATCATGATCATTGAGGGCTTCTCCTTCCAGATATAAAGCTAAACAGAGCTTACCACCCATCCCCGGAATAAGTAATAACACTTGTGTGCAAACAATTACAAACAAGAGAATCTTAATACATAAAAAAACCCAGTACTCAATCTTGGTTAATATCCTCTCTAAATTATCCAAGCCGAAGCACCTCTTCTTGATTTAAATCCTTCTACCTATTAATCATGTCCAGATAAAAAAAAATACCACCTTCGACAGGTGGTAAAATTATTTTTGTATTTTTAAAACTTAAATCCATTCATAAAACTACCAGAATTGAATCCGGAACCAAAGCCGTTACCAAAGTTGATCCCAAAACCTGAACCTAAGCTATTACTAAATCCGTTGTCCATTTTCATAAAGTTTCCGAGATTCATTGAACCCATCAAAGAATTAATTCCTTTCATTTGTTCATTAATCTCA
This sequence comes from uncultured Peptococcaceae bacterium, assembly GCA_964627885.1. Classification (GTDB taxonomy): domain Bacteria; phylum Bacillota; class Peptococcia; order DRI-13; family DTU073; genus UBA3937. The sequence continues at coordinate 610 of CAZVLC010000073.1, read as the reverse complement.
GTCTTTATTTTATTAATTTCAGTTTGGATATTAGGAAAACCTTTATTCTCTTCCATAATTCCCGAAATATCCGGAATTTCTTGTTCTATTGCAGCAAACTCTCCATCAATTTCAGCTCTAATCTCGTCAAAAATATCTGCAATATCGATGTCTTCATTCCCCGTGTTAATATTCTCGGCTGAAGAGAGCTGTTCTTCGATAATCGCTTTAATTTCATCAAGTTTCTGATCAATATTGAATTGTTCCTCTATATCAGTAGTATTTTCATCTATTGATGAAAGTTGATCATCGATAATCGAGCTAATTTCAGCCAAAATCGAATCAATATTCAAGTCTTCATCTACAACAATATCGCTGTCTTCTTCATCTGTTGCATCATTAATATTTTCGAAAGAGAAACCACCCCAATTGCCAAGGTCTCCAAAATTATCGAAGCCTCCGAAATTACCAAAGTCACCAAAATTGCTTGAATTAAAGAATGAGTCATTGAAAAATTCGCTTGGATCGGTCGAATCATCTGTCGACCACGTTTTTTCATCTTCCTGCACGACTTCTACATTAACAACAGTTTTCGTGTAGTACTTTCCAAACCCATAATAATTACCCGTAC
>CAZVLC010000072.1:0-7089 GCA_964627885.1 uncultured Peptococcaceae bacterium | reverse complement strand
GCACAAGGATAAGCTGCACTTATTCATGAAGGGGGAAGCAAGCCTGAAAACCACAGACCAGCTTTTCGGCATGATCAGCAGGAAAATCAAAACGGACAAGTACAATCTGGTTATAATCGACAATCTCATGTCCGTATTGGACAGCCGGACAGCCTCCGACAAGTACGAAGATCAGGCAAATTTTGTGCAAAGGTGTTGCGACATTTCCAAGATATATCACGTTCATATAATCATCGTTCTGCACCCGAATAAAACCTTCCGAAAGGGCGAATACATGGACTTTGAGCAGATTTCCGGCAATAGCGACATGAGCAATAAGGCGGATAACATCATAGCCATTATCCGGGAGTATGGCGAAGAAAAACTGGCACAAGGTATAGACGGATATGCGGAAATATTGAAAAACAGATATTTTACGGACTTAATCAAGGTTCCGCTGCACTATGACAGGGAAACCGGGTTGTTGCTTGAACTGGATGAACAGACCGGAAAAAGTATTTGTTATAGATTCAACATCAAGAAAGGGCCGGATATCCCGGAGGGCTTTAAGGAAGTTATGCCCTGGGAGGTGGATTAATGGATTTTGAAAAGCAAATATTTGCGGATATGTTTAATTTCTTCAAGGCCAACTATGATGCCGGGAAAGATCAGGAGCGCTGGAATGTGCTGTATGAGCAGATGGTAGGGCTTGAAGTAAAGTATAAAGGTAACCCTTTTGCAATGGATATGCTTAAAGCCTGTACCCGGAGGCTGTGCGATTTATGCGATAAGGGGGCCTGATTAATGAGCAATTATGTCAGCAGAGAACTATACGACACGTTTTCAAGGGGGCATAAGGTTATAATGCGGTATGGCGATAACCCTGAATTGCTCCGGGAAGTGGAAGACTGGCTAGACGAAAACCTTGATAGTATCGAGGGCGGTCAGGACGGGAGGCAGACAATGAAAAAGGATAAATTTTACGAGGCCGAAAAGAGACGGCTGCAGGAATTGAACCTTACATACGAAGAGTACGAAGAAGCGCTGAAAAAATGGTGCGCGGAGCACGATTATTAGGGGGGGGCGGCGGCATGGAAGAAAAAATAATAGTTCCTCTTCATAAGCACATTGCAATACTATACCCCGCTGAGATTCAAAGGCTCCTGCTAACCGATCAGGAACTATATGCCCTCGCCATAAAGAGAGGTAAAGGCGAGCGACGATGTCAGGCCAATGAGCACCGGCAAAACCGTAACATTGATAATTTGAGCCCCAAGAGAGCCAATAAATAAAAGCCACCGAAAGGAAAAGGTGAAAACATGCAAAACAAGATTTTAACGCCGATAAAGGCCATCCGGGCAAAGTGTCTTGACTGTTCCTGCGGGCAATATGTCGAGGTTAAAAACTGCGTTATAAAAGACTGCCCTTTATATCCTTATCGAATGGGCAGGAGACCAAGACGGGAAGCCGCCTACGAGCCAAAAACTATATAGCTAGCTAGGGGGGGTTTTAAGATAACTGCCATTAATCGAGGGATTGGACCAGACACGGAACAACCCTTATAACTAATAAAAACAAGAAAGGTAAAAGGTGTGAAAATGTATTACGTTAAATCAAAGATGAATGGTGCTGAGATTAAAATCGGTATTGACGACGAGAGTGTTTATACACGATGCGTTGTATGCGGTAAAGAAATGCAGATCGATATTGTTGAAGAAATCAAAAGCAATCCTGATTTCGACCTATACGGGACCGGGAGAATTTGCAGCCAGGAGTGTTCTGATAAGTTCAACGAACCGCCGTGGAATGTCTAATCAGATTAAAGGGGTTGATATGATGGAAGGATCAGAAAAAAGAATAAAGTTTATTGAAATGCGTGCCGAGGGATTACCGTATAGAGCCATCAGCAAAGAACTAAATATCTCTAGAGGCACGTGCGGACAATGGAATGCCGAGTTAAAGAAAGAGATTGCAGAGTTGAAGAGGGACAAGCTCTCGGAGCTTTTTAACTCCTATTTCATGATGAAAGAAGCCCGGATAAAGCAACTGGGAGAGACATTAAAGAAGATCAACAAAGCCTTGGAAGATAAGGACCTGAACGAAATACCGGCTGAAAAACTCCTAGACTTCAAGGTTAAATATATCAGCGAACTTAAGGATGAATACATAGATTTGGACGCTGACAAAAGCATGCAGGAAATGGACACAAACAGCATTTTAAAAGAGTTTTCATCACTTCTCGAAAGGGTAAGAGACGGCAATATCACACAAGCCCAGGCCAATAAAGAGATTTCCATTTTAGGCAGCATGTTAAAGGCATATGAATCAAATACCCTTGAAAAGAAACTGGATGAACTGAAAGCGTTATTCAAAAAATAAAGAAAGGAATTGGAGAAAATGAAAGAATCAAATATTACGAGCGCATTGGTTAAAAGCAAAATGAGTGGCTTCGAGGTCGGGCGGCTAATGATGCAGGATTTCTTATATGGCATGAAACAAGCATATGACGGCACAGAGGACCCCCGAATGTTGCTTAATCCGCAAGAGGTCCAATACATACAGGATCAGCTAACCGACAGTTACGATATCAAAATATATAATTCGTGTCGAAGACTGTGGGAATACCTGGATCACATTGCGTACATGACAACGATCACCAAACAGGAAATTGATATTATTGCCTTTAAACTTTATATATTGATTACCGGCGAAATAAAAGCGGATACCATACAGCGTGATTTATCTTCACTCTTTAAAAATAAAGCAATAGACGTACCGGTTAAACGTTTGGGATCAACTTTAGGCCTGATTAACCTTGAATCTGACAACTGGAAAGATAAGACGGTTGTTGAATTGTTCAATATGATGGTTGACCGCTTGAGACGATGGTATGCTTTTCTGGAGGCGCTAAGTCTTATATCTGAAAGGATGGAACTCCCGGACATAATGATTTTAGCTGATGAAAGCCCGACAAATAAAGTCAAACTTGTGAATGCCCTTATTCAAGACCTACAGTTTCTATGCCCGGAAAACAAGATAAGCAAGGCATTATTCAATAAGGGTATAGGCCATATTTGCGGAGACGACGAAATACCAAAAGACATAAATGTCATAGATATTGAAAAATTGAAGCCCTCAGACGACAAGATCAACGCCGCAAAGGAAGCTATAAAGGATTTAACCTATTTCAAGAGTAATTGGGGAATACATACAATCCTAGGAATCGATGCTGAACGACTGGTAAGGTAGAAATTATGACTGCTAACAGCGATAAAACAGGCAGGGGGTGGGCCGAATGAAGAGATTGCACTAGCGATAAAGCACGTAAGAGCTGGATTAAATTTTTTGGATAAAGGAGAGAAAGAAATGTATGTAAAATTAGATAAGCACCCATTATTAAACTACTCTCGGTCAGAGGATTTTAAAGCCAAAGGCCTTCGTATGCGTAAATTCATTGAAGAGCTTCCGGTAGAAGATAGCCCTTATAAAAATGTGCTGGTTGACTTAATAATCGATCAAGTGAACCAGGCCCACCGTGACGGATTTATTGAAGGCTTCGTGGCCGGTGCTCAAGATCTGCTTGGAAAACTTAAAAGTAGCGGTATCGACAATTAAGGCAGAAGAGAAAACTAAAGGAGGTGGTGTAAATTTGTTGCACATCGGGAAAACTTAGCTATAATGAAAATGAAGGTGAGGTGAGAAAAATGAGAAAACATGTAAATAAATTACTAATCATTTTAGTCATACTGTTTCCGATGGCAGCATACGGAGCGAACCTTGTCAATGCAAATTACCCGATTTATGTCAACGGCGAAAAGGTCAATGTGCAGCCGTACAATCTGGACGGAACAACTCTACTCCCGGTCAGGGCAGTATCGGAAGCGCTGGGCGTGCCTATCGAGTGGACAGGCTCAAGCGTCGAGATTAACACGATCGATGTGGGAGAACTGAAAAAGGCTTGCGTGATGATCGATGCTCAGGGTTCCACAAAAGCGTCACAAGGCTCAGCTGTGGCCTGGGATTACGGCGAATACCTTACCGCAAACCATGTAGTGGCAGATGGTAGAACCAACATTGTGTCGGACATAGACCTCCATGTCGGCGAAACCAACGCTAAATTAGACGTGGCTACCCTCACAACAGACGAAAATATTAAGCCCGTAAAGATAGGCGATTCTGACGAGGTAAAACCCGGAGATACGGTAATTTTAATCAGCTCGCCTAACTGGAAAGAAAACACCGTCTCATATGGCAAGGTTGAATTTAACAATACATGGATAGAGGTAATCGGAAAATCTGAGGGCGGCTCTAGTGGTGGTGCAGTATTTAATATGAATGGCGAGCTAATTGGAGTCCTAGTCTCTGGAAACCTTCAAAATACACATTATAGTGTTGTCCCGATAAACGACATACGAGAAGCATTCTAAAAATTTAATACTTCACAGGAGAATCGAAAGGTTCTCCTTTTTATTGCCCTTGTAGCGAATAAATGTTCGCTATTTTTATTTGAAAGGAGAAAAACTATGGCAGCAATAGGACCATCTTCAGGAGTGTATGGCAGAGATGCTATTAAGAAAGCCAGAAGGGCGGCGAATTCATCAAGCAATTCAACGGGAACGAAAACGCCAACCACAATATACGATCCAGACGGAACGGGTAGAAGCGGATATATTCAAGGCGGGCAGACATATTACGACGACGGATCGAGAATTTCCGTAGGCTCAACGGTCACGGATAATTCCGGGCGAGAATGGAAAATGACAGAAAGCGGTGGCGTTGCTACCGGGAATGTATATGGATTGCAAGGCAACGCGCGCAACACAGGCGGCAACCGTTCCATCGGCAGAACCGGCGCCATCACAGCAAGCGACTACTACACAAAGGCGCTTGAAGAACAGCAGCGAGCCATCCAGGAAAGAACAAATCAGGCAGTCGAGGCAAACAACGCCTACATACCGCAGATTAACCAGCAGTCCAAACAAGCTTTGCAAAACTCATACATAGCCAGAGAACAGGCACGCGTAAGAACGCCACAGGCATTGAACGCATTAGGGTACACGGGCGGTGCGGCGGAATCAACTTTACTCGGACTGGACACGAATTACCAGAACGCAAGAGGTACAATCGAACAGGAACGGTCAAGGGCATTAGAGGGAATACGGCAGAACGAAGCACAGATCAGAGCAACCGGTGACGCAACTCTGTCCGAAGCGTCCGCGAGTTATTACAACAAACTTGCAGCGGCGGTGCTCGAAGCAGAGCGACAGGCGCAGGATCAGGCGAATTGGGAATCAGAGTTTGCGTTACAGCAGCAGCAGTATTCCGATGCGGCGGCTCAGCAGGCATGGCAAAATGCCTACGACGATAGGCTTTATGCGCTCCAAATGGCAGACGCAGGGAAATCTACCGGAAGTTCTTACGGGGGAGTGACCGAAGAGCAGATAAATAGAGTCAGCGCCCCTTCGGGGATAAGGCAGTCCGTCGGAGCAGTGGCGCAGGGATTAACCCCGCAGAACTACACCTACAGGGACGTTTATAATTCCATCGTACCGAACAGAACGCCGGAAGGAGTAAGGGCGGCAGCTCAACGGCTATTGGCACAGGGAGCGAATCCGAGCTATGTTGAAGACGCACTTAGAGCTTTGGGATATCAGTAAGGAGAAGAAAAGCGAACGATTGAAGGAGAGGGGCGGTTTTACGCCCCTCAGAACATTCGTTCTTAAAAGAACAAGGGTTTACGCCAGATTCGCTTTTTCGTCGCTGTACGGGGCTTATAGGGGCTCACAGCACTATAAGCGGATATGGACATACCCACAGGACATGCGAGAAGGTGAAAAACCCCTATGCTACATCGTGAATTTCAAGATGAAATGCAAAAGTGGTACTAAGTATCCACCAGATAAAGAAGTACTCTAAAATCGCCCCGCAGAACGTGTGTTCCTTTTTCGCAAGTGTTTATGCTAAAATCGGGATTTCGTTTGTCTATGACAAGATTTTAGCCATGTACAAGCACAAACAGCATACTATTTACGCAAGGGGTATTGAAAGGAGGCAATGTCGAATCCTTATTGTTGAATGCTGGAATAATTTGGAGTATGATGAAAGCAAAAAAGGGAGGCAGTATCATTAGATGAAAGTATTAAAATGGATCAGCTCTCTTGCTATCGGCATAATTGCATTTATTATTTGCATGTATTTATTTAATGGAATTGCATCATGGATTGGCAATTTATCATTTTTAGGATTTATCTTCGAGAACGGCTTTATAGCTTCAATAGTATGGTTTATCATTTTCCTAACTGTCTACGGAACGGCTTATTCAATATCTTATGGGATAATGATGGCATTGCCCTTTAACGCTATGCCGCCCTATAAAACATTCAATATTTTGCTTACTGTTTATTTTATTGCGTTAGCCTATTCAATTTATGAATCCAACGGACGGTTTGCTTGGTTTGCAGAGATACCAATAATAATTATGATTATATGGTGCTTTATCGTTATGGCGATTACCCATAGAGGCGCTAAAGAAATTCGAGATAGTCAAGAAGTATAGAATGAAGTTTTACCTGGTTCTTTTGGTGGTTTAAAATGAATGGTAAAAGTATATCGGTAAAGCAAGCCACCGCAAGGGAGTATAACGATGAAAATTAAAAAGATTATAGCCGTATTTCTTGTATTTCTTTTACTGATCTGCACGGGCTGCACTGATGAAAGCACATCGGAAACTCAATCGCCCTCTTCTGATTATATGTCTGATGCTGAATTGGACGAAAGCGGGGATTATGCAGTTGAAGTAGATTATAACGATTTACTGGAGTATGTTGATTCTACCTGTTTTGAATCTGTCGGTTACGATGACAACGAAGAAGTCCTTTATGTCAGATTCTTGGATAGCGGATCCGTTTACGCATATTACGGTGTACCATATTACGAGTACGATGAATTGGTCAACGCTGATTCTATCGGGGGGTATTATAATGATTACATAAAAGGACAGTATGATTGTGAGCAATTAGAGTAATACCATTGACTTAATTAAACACGCTGTGCGTGTGGGAGCAATAAAGATGCCGGGTATAAAAGCCCGGTATTTTTGTCAGTAAAATC
>CAZVLC010000071.1:0-7141 GCA_964627885.1 uncultured Peptococcaceae bacterium | reverse complement strand
CCTCTTCAGGAGTTTGAGGAGTATTATCGAAAAGTACTGCATCATTTAACGGAAAATTTTACCGAGATGAGTCAAGATGACAAAATTAAAGGTAAATATGTTGTAGCTTTAGTAGAGAGCAATAGTATGGCACGGGCCAAAAGAAAAGGGCCGGAGATGAAGAAGTATCGGAAGATGCAAGAAAAAATGACTTTTTGGAATGGAGCCATTAGCTATAACTTAAAGAAGGAAGGACTGTCGGAACAAGAAATAGATGAGGCTATTCAAAAATTAAATCCAGTGAACGAATAAAAATCGTCAATATGACCGCCCGGTTAGGCGGTTTTCATATAAGTATATCAATGAGATTATTGGAGGTGACGTTACTTGGCAGATGTCTATAATTATCCACCGGGTAAAGATCAATATAAAAAGAAAACGCTTTTTAACCGAGCTTCTCGGAAGTGGTTTTTGCTTGGTTTACTCATTCTTCTTTATTTATTCTTTCGCTTTTATGTGAGCTACAAACTTGATTGGACTTGGTTTAATGTCTTAGGATATGCACAGGTCTTTTGGCGCACTATTTCCGGGAAAATTCTTGTATCGGCAGGACTTTTCGCGGCAGCTTTTCTGCTAACCTTTTTGAATGTTTTTCTGGTTTTTAAGCTGGCGAGGAGGCCCTTTCGCGCTTGGTTTGCCATAATTCCCGCATTCTTCGTGGGCATAATGGTAGCGGGAAACGGCAGTCAGTTGTGGATGCAGATTTTACAATATCTTAATGCCGAACCATTTGGGGTGACCGATCCTCAATTTAACCTTGATGTTGGCTTTTATGTTTTTAATTTACCGATTCTCTGGTTGGTTTACCGTTTAGTCAATCTGTTATTGCTTGTGAACCTTTTAATCGCGATTCCTTTATATTTGTATTTATTACTGGGCAGATTGGATTTTTTATCCTGGTTTACCGCTAATCGTAGTTTTACGGGCGAGGAAAAACGTGCTTTTGGGCATGCCGGGTTTTTAATGGCGCTTTTCATCGCTTGGCAGGCAGTGCAGTATAAATTGTCCGGCTATGAGTTACTTTACTCGCAAGAAGGCTCAGTGGTTGGGGCAGGAGCGGCAGATATCGGAGCAAGGTTGCCCGCTTTTAACATTATGTTGATTCTTTCTTTGGTTTTGGGCATTTTTGTGTTTTTCTCCTTACGGAAAAACATCAAAAGAGCTGTTTATGCGCTGGTGATCTATTTTCTGGCCGCAGCCGTGTTAACCGGATTCTTCCCCCAGGTTTATCAAAAAATTGTCGTAGATCCCGATGAGATTGCCAGGGAGCTGCCTTATGTTAAGCATAATATTGCGTATACCCGTCAGGCCTACAATTTGGATAATCTTACGGAGAAGGAGTATTCGGTCGGGGAGCTTTCCACCGCCAATATCAAGGAAAACGAGGATATCATTGAGAATATTCGCCTTTTGGATCATCGGGCCACGCTGAGTATATATGGGCAACAACAGGAAAATCGTTTTTATTATCAATTTATGGATGTGGACGTTGACCGTTATTTGATCAATGGTAAACCCACCCAGGTCTTCCTATCCGCCCGTGAGCTTAATAAAAAGGCGGTAGCGGAAAGCATGGGGACTTTTAATAACCTCATGTTAAAATATACGCATGGTTTCGGTTTAGTGATGAGTCAAGCGAATACTATTGATAAAACCGGCTTGCCTCAATATTTAATTAAGGATATCCCGCCGCGTTCTGTGGTTGGCGAGGTGACGGAGCCCCGGGTTTATTTCGGTGAGGCGACCAGTGATAATATCATTGTGCGGACTGGCTTGAAAGAGTATGATTATCCCTTAGGAGATGATAATCAGGAGTATTTCTATGAGGGAAAACTAGGCATTCCGATGACTTTCGTCAATAAAGTATTCTTAGCATTACGGGATACTCAATTTAGGTATCTATTTTCTGATTATATTACCTCCGAGAGTCTTTATTTGGAAACACGCAATATTAGCCAGCGGGCGCAAAGAATAGCTCCTTTTCTTTACTACGATCAAGACCCTTATTTGGTGCTGAACGAAGAGGGCGAATTGTTTTATCTGCTGGATGCCTATACGGTGACGAATAAATACCCTTATTCCCAGGTAGCGGATAAAAAGGTTGGTTTCAATTATATGCGCAACAGTGTCAAGATCGTTGTTAACGCTTATTCCGGGGCAATTGATTTCTATCTTTTTGATGAGGAAGATCCGATGATTCGTGTGTATAGCAAGATTTATCCCGGTCTTTTCAAAAGCAAAGGGGAAATGCCCGCAGATTTAAGGCAGCATGTGCGTTATCCGGAGGACTACTTTAATGTTCAAGCGATGATGCTGAGAGATTATCATATGACTAATCCCACGGTTTTCTTCACCAGGGAAGATAAATGGGCACTGGGAGAAGAGGTTTATTGGGGTAAATCTCGGGCCCAAGAGCCTTATTACAGTATAATTCGCTTGCCGGAAGAGGAAAAAGAGGAATTTGTGCTGATGCGTAATTTTACCCCTTCCACGAAGAAAAATATGGTCTCCTGGTTGGCGGCCCGGTCTGATGGGGATAATTACGGAAAACTGCTTTTATATAAGTTTCCTAAAGGGATTCAGGTACCGGGTACCGCCCAGGTAGAATCCCAAATTGATCAGGACCCGGAGATTTCCGCTCAGTTATCTTTATGGGAACGAGGTGGCAGTAAGGTTTTACGGGGTAATCTGCTGGTTTATCCCATCGCCGGTTCTCTTTTATACGTAGAGCCGTTGTATATAGAGGCCGAACAGACTAAATATCCGCAACTGAAGAAGGTGCTCGCTTATTACAACGAGACCGTGGTGATGGAGGATACGCTGGAGCAAGCCATTGTGCAGCTGTTCGGCAATGCCGGCATTGCTGGCAATGCTGGCAATGCTGGTAATCCTACGCAGGTTAAACCTCAACCGGAAAACAATCTTGGCGGAGAGCAGGAAAACGGAACTGCTCCGGACCTTGGAGAGTTGGATGAGAATACTTTGCGGTCTTTAGTTAAGCAATTGGTCGCTTTAGAAAATGAGGCCAACGCCAGAATGCAGGCCGGCGATTGGGCCGGTTTTGGGGAGGCACAAGCAAAAATCGATCAAGTAATCCAACAAATTAACGAATTGATCCAATAAGGAAAAAGACAAGGCTTAACTAATCGGAAAAAATCAGCTATACTAAGAAAGGGTAAAATATAGAAGATTGGGAAGTGATGTATTTTGACAGATACCAGGCAGGAAATTAAGGAATGGGCGTTGACCATTTTAACCGCCATAGTGCTGGTAATTATCATTAGGACATTTCTCCTTGACAGCAGAATAGTACCTTCTGCTTCGATGGTACCAACGATTGAGATTGGTGATCGGCTTTTTGTGGAGAAAGTAACTCATCGTTTCAGCGGGATTGAGCGGGGAGATGTCGTTGTCTTTGTTCCTCCGGCGGCTTCCAATTTGGAGGATGATTTGATTAAACGGGTAGTTGGGTTACCCGGTGATACCTTGGAAATGAAGGATGGGACACTTTATGTCAACAGTGAACCGGTGGAGGAGCCTTATATCGCGGAGCCAATCCAATACGAATTTCCTGCACTGGAGGTACCGGAAGGCAAGATGTTTGTCTTGGGAGATAATCGCAATCGGTCCTTTGATTCTCATGAATGGGGATTTGCCGATATTGAGAGCGTCAAAGGGAAAGCTTTAATTACCTATTGGCCTTTAGGTCGATGGAAGTATTGGAAATAGGACAGTTGAAGGAGAAGGTTGAAGGGAAATTGAGTAAGCAAGTGATTGTGGATGCAGATGCTTGTCCTAAACCCAGTAGAGAGATCATTACGGCTTTAATGCAAAAATATCCCTGGGAAATGGTGACCGTGGCTTCTTTTAATCACCAGATCAGCGGAACGCAGCGGCATATTGTGGTGGGTAATGAACCACAGGCGGCCGATCTGGCGGTGATGCAGCTGGCCGGGCACGGGGATGTGGTTGTCACGCAGGATTGGGGTTTGGCTGCTTTGGTGATGGGGAAAGGCGCCAAGGCTATTTCGCCCAGAGGGATTATTTATCACGAGGAAAAGATGGACTTTCTTTTGGAAGAGCGTCATCTCAAAGCCAAATTCCGGCGGCACGGCGGGAGAACGAAAGGCCCGGCGGCCTGGAGCAAGGAAGACAGCATCCGGTTCGAAAAGAATTTAGAAAGGCTATTACAGCAGGATTCCCAGCAAGCCAAAACCGAGGATGAGCAGAATCGGGTGTAGCTTGGTAAACAGGGTGAGGGTTAAAGCCAACAAGAACAGAAGAAAATTCGCCATATTTGTGGTGATATCAAAACATAAAAATAAAGCAGCCTCTACAATTAGGGCAACAACAATAGGCCTCAGGCCTTGAAAAGCCCCTTTGAAGTAGGGGCTGTTTTTCTTTTTCAGGATAAGGCTGGCTAGGGTTGTGATCAAAAGAAAAGAAGGCAGGACCACGCCCAGAGTGGCCCAGACAGACCCGAAAAACCCTGCTGTCTGGTATCCCACATAGGTAGCTGTATTGATGGCCACCGGCCCGGGGGTCATTTCCGCGACTGCTAAGATATCCGCAAATTGGGACATGGTCAGCCAGGCTTGTTTAGTCACGACTTCCTTTTGAATCAGGGGCAGCATGGCATATCCTCCCCCGAAACTGAAGGCCCCAATGAGAAAAAAGGTGCGAAAAAGTAGCCACAACATCTGTTAGGAAACCTCCTTTTCTTCATGTTGCTTGGTGAAATGGTAGCGGGCCATTCCCGCCAGTGCTCCCAGGATGATGAGAATGATCGGATGAAGATGAAGAAAATAAAGCAAACCTAAGGCAGCAATGCTTAAGGTCAGCGCAAAAGTCGAATGGATTACTTTGCGGCCCATTTTCAGGCCGGCGCCGAGGATTAAAGCGACTACAGCCGGTCTTACTCCGGCAAAGAATTTTGCCAAAGTTTGATTATTGTGCTGCGAGGCTAAAAAAACCGCAAAAATGAGGATGACCAGAAAGGAGGGCAAAACGGTGCCGAGTAAAGAAACGAGCGCGCCGGGGATCCCGCTTAGTTTATAGCCAATAAAAACCGCTGAATTCACGGCGACCGGTCCCGGGGCGGATTGGGTTACGGCGATTAAATCAATGAATTCTTCTTCAGAAACCCAGTGCTTTTTTGTCACTACTTCTCTTTCAATAATCGGGATCATGGCAAACCCGCCGCCAAAGACAAAAGCCCCTACTTTAAAAAAGGTGAGAAATATTGTGAGATGTAAGTGGATTTTCTGCTTTATTTCTGACAAGGGGAAGACCTCCTTTGCAATAGTCTTGCTGATTAGTTTGCACTAAAACAGGCACTTCTTTGGGTGCAACTACATAGGTATAGAAAAACTGGTAAAGTTGAGAAAGGTGGCGAAAAGCAAATGGGCATGAATCAATTGTTGCAGGCTCTTAAGTATCTTCCCCAGATTGTGGAGGGACTAAAGAAAATGAATGAAGAGGAAAAAAAGGACTTTGTTGACAAGCTGGCTTTGCAGGGGGAAGAAAGGGAAAATTCTTTAAAAATTCTTAATCGCTTTCAGAAGGGAGAAGCTTTAACGAAAGAGGAACAAAAGGCGGCCCAGGAATTATTTTTGAAGGCTTTAGAAATCAACGAACTAAATATGGCTGACTTACTTAAATTATAACTGAAAAACGCACTAAATATGAAGAATCTCATAATATGTAGTAGTGAGGTCTTGAAAAGAGGTGAAAAGTTTGGCCAGTATGCAATTTAGCTACGATGGTTTAAGAAGGCCGGACCCGCGGAAGATGTGCTTCTTTCCTCCGCGTTATAAGCAAAATCAATATTTGCGTCAGCAAGCCAATAATGAAGCACAAATGATTGAACGGTCTGTAATGGAAGAGCAAACCGATTCTTTGCCGCAAGCAGAATCGCTACAGCAAACGGAATCAGTGCGGCAAGCGGAATCAGTGCGGGAACCGGAATTTTTGCAGCAAGTAAGATTTTCACAGCAGGAAATGAGCTCTGCACACGAAGAAGCACGTTTCGTACAGCAGGAGCAGGGAGCAGCACAGCAGGAGCAGGGAGCAGCACAGCAAGAAGCTCAGTCTCTGCCTCCTCCGCAGCAGGAGGTGCCCTCTTTTAAGCAGTCACAGACTCAACAGCCGCATTCATCTGTGGAGATTAGTGCAATACTGCTGGAAAAGTTAGCGAAAACAGAGGGGCAGATCGTTCGAATTAAAGAGCAAGCCGATTATGCCAAAATAATCATAGACGAATTTCTCTTTAAGTTAGATAGTATTGCGCAAATCATGGATATAGTACGGGCAAATGAGGTTAAAAGTGCTTCCATAGCTGAAGCACAGGCTGTTTCTTACAAATCGTCTAAGGATTCAGTTGATGAACTATTAGAACTATTTCAGGGACCGGTTTTTCAAAAACTATTAAGGCAGTTTTTAATACAAATATATGTTCCGAAGAGCGGTGGAACTAATTTGGGACGACAGTCATAGGATAGAGCAAAGAATATTAAGCATTCTGCATAAAGAAAAGATTATTAAGCATACAGCAAAGCAGAGGCATATTAGGTTAGTAGTCAAGGCAAATCAGCTGTGGGATCAGAAGGAGAAGGAGGGATGCTTGGATGGCAGAAGCTTTTGGGGAGTATTATTTTTATCCCGGCTTTAAAGCAAAGAAGAAAGAAATACCTAACGTAGATTCGGTGGAGCAAAGGAGCGGGCAAGTAAGGCCGGGTAATGAACAAAAACAGGAACAGAGTGGGAAAAAGGCTAATGAAATGATTTCTGTGTTTGGGATAAAGATATCTTATGCAAAGGCTTTTGGGATAGCCTTTTTGATTATCTTTTTACTATTATTTTTCCCAGGCATTGGGGTATCAAGTTCTACAGTAAGCAGCAAAAATAAACCAACCGGCGATACAAAAGGTGATCCCAAGGAAACCAGTAAAACATAACAAGATCTTACAGGAAGGAGGTAGCCAAAATGTTTGAAAACCAAAATGAGGTTAGTTCTAACTTTGGAGGGTGCAGCTGGATTTGGATAATCTTTATTATCCTCTTGATTATCTGTATAATCCCCTTTATTTTTAGACCGTGCCCC
>CAZVLC010000070.1:0-7152 GCA_964627885.1 uncultured Peptococcaceae bacterium | reverse complement strand
GTTTGGGGGTGTGAAAAAACATGCGTAATACATTAAAATTAGGACTATTTCTCTTGCTTATCGCGGGTATTGCCGGTTTAGGAATTGCTTATGTTCATCAATTGACGGCTCCTTTAATCGAAGAACAACTGGTTAACGAGAAAGCAAACAGTCTGTTAGCCGTTTATCCCGAGGGAGAGGTCATTAAGGATGAGACCGAAAAATATTTTAACAGTAATGTGGATCCTGTTTTGAAAGAGCTCAATGTCGTATACGAAAACAATAACATGATCGGGGTTATCTATCTGGTTGAGCCATCCGGCTATAATGGGGCTATTCAGCTGATGGCCGGTTTTGATCTTGCTACTCAGAAAATTACGGGCATAAAAGTCCTAAGTCAATCGGAGACACCGGGGCTGGGCGCCAATGCCGAGGAGAGTTTCTTTACGGAACGTTTTCAAGGGAAAAGCATTGAAAATCCTTTAGAGATTGTGAAGCAAGAACCGGTCGGTGACAATCAGGTACTTGCAATTACCTCTGCCACAATCACCTCGAAGGCCGTAGCAAGTGGAGTGAATGCCGCACGTGCTCATTTTATGGAGAATTTTGTTCAGTAATTGGCGAGTAATTTATCGTAATACTTTTGGAGGAGGTAATTTGGTACTATGAGCTTGTGGAAAGAGTTTAGTAAAGGGATTATCCGTGAGAATCCGTTATTTGTGCTTATTTTAGGAACGTGCCCTTCTTTAGCGATAACCACTTCGGTGGAAAACGGAATAGGGATGGGATTAGCATTTACCGGAGTTCTGCTGGGCTCAAATATCGTTATTTCGGCGTTAAGAAAAGTCATTCCGGATAGTATTCGTATTCCCAGTTATATTGTGATTATTGCTACTTTCGTTACTATGGTGGAGATGCTTTTACACGCTTATTCACCTGCTTTATTTGAAAGTCTGGGTGTTTTCATTCCTTTAATCGTGGTTAATTGTATCATCTTAGGAAGAGCCGAAGCTTTTGCCAATAAAAACGGTGTAACGCCCTCGATCATGGATGCTTTAGGTATGGGGGTAGGATTTACCCTTGCTCTGGTGATTATTTCGACATTTAGAGAAGTGTTGGGTGCGGGTACTTTTCTGGGACACCCTGTATTTGGCGATTCAGCTCAATCAGCGCTTATTATGATTCTCCCTCCGGGGGGGTTCATTACCCTGGGTTGTATTTTGGCTTTAATGAATAAAGTGAAAGATGTCAAAGCAACTAAGAAAACTAACATTAATCAGCAAGCAGCTCAACAACAATTGAGTAGTAATTAACGAAGGAGGCGAAAATGAATGCAAGAAATGATTCTAATTATCATAGGAGCAATATTTGTTAATAATATTGTTTTGACGCAGTTTTTAGGATGCTGCCCCTTTTTGGGTGTATCCAAAAAGCTTTCTTCTGCTATTGGGATGGGAGCAGCGGTGACCTTCGTTTTAACACTGGCTTCAGTCATTACCTATTTAGTGCAGGTTTTTATCCTCGAGAAATATGGGATTGCGTATTTGCAAACGATTGCGTTTATTTTGGTTATTGCTTCATTGGTTCAGTTTGTGGAAATGGTAATTAAGAAATATAGCCCGGATCTTTATAAGGCATTAGGAGTATATCTTCCTTTAATTACTACGAACTGTGCTGTTTTAGGTGTAGCGATCATTAATATTCAAAAGTCATATGGCTTTTTGGAAACGCTGGTAAACGGTTTTGCGAACGGATTATCTTTTACTGTAGCTTTGATTCTTTTTGCCGGGATCAGAGAAAGACTAGAGGAAGCAGATACTCCGAAAAGCATGCAAGGGATGCCGATAGCCCTGGTAACTGCCGCTTTAATGTCAATCGCCTTTTTAGGCTTTACTGGTCTTCTATAAAATAGTGCGGAGGTAAAAACGATGATCTATGCGATTATAAGCTTAGCAGCCCTAGGGGCAATCTTTGGTATTGTCTTGGGCATTGCTGATAAAAAATTCAAAGTTGAAGTTGATCCACGAATAAACGAAATAAGTAAAGTATTACCGGGAGCAAACTGTGGAGGTTGCGGTTTCCCTGGTTGTTCCGGTTATGCTGAAGCAATCGTTGCCGGGGTAGCGCCATTAAATGCCTGTACAGCAGGGAAAGATGAAGTACGTGAGCAAATAGCGAAAATTATGGGCGTTGAGGCAGCAGATGCTCAGGAGCGCAAAGTGGCTCAATTAATGTGTAACGGTGGGAAGGATCGCGCAGCGTTACTTTACCAGTATGAAGGAGTTCAGGACTGTCATGTAGCTGCGACGATGTTTAAAAGCCCCAAAGCCTGCAGTTATGGCTGTATTGGTTTAGGCAGTTGTGAACAGGTATGTGCTTTTGGAGCGATTACTTTTGGACCAGACCAGTTGCCGGAGATTGATTATAGTATTTGCACCGGTTGCGGAGCCTGTGTCCAGAATTGTCCACAACATGTTTTACAATTAGTGGGGGCATCGAAACTAGTTCATGTTCGTTGCAGCAATAAAGAAAAGGGCAAAGAGGCCAAAGCTGCTTGCGAAGTTGCCTGCATTAAGTGTAAAATGTGCGAAAAGAATTGTCCGCAAGGGGCAATTACTGTCATTGCTGAAGCTGATGGTAGTATTGCCAGGATTGATTACGAAAAATGTACCAGTTGTGGAATTTGTGTGACAAAATGTCCGACTAATGCGCTAGAGATTATTCTCCCAATTAATGCTGCGCCAATTGTTGAAAAGGATGTTAATGGGAATACTCCTCATCAAGGATGTACGCATTGCGGCCTTTGCCAATAACCGATATCCGATCCACGATACTTTCAAGTGGCGTTATCCACTTAAAGAGGAGTGAAGCAATGAAGAAGTACTACTTTAATTTTGCCATATTCATGCTTGCTTTGGCTTTGTTGCTGGTGGGCTATTTCACTTATTTTCAGCGCCCCAAAATTCAAGAATACTCGAGTGAAGAATTTTTAATGGACACACTAGTGCGTATCAGTACTTACGGTACTGATACTACTCTTTTACAAGAGTCCACCGCCAAAGCTTTTCAGGAAATGCATCGGGTGGCTGATTTAACTGATCGCTTTTCTAATGCTAGTGGAGATATAGCGCAGATAAATGCACTGGCCGGAATTAGACCGGTTGTTGTAAACAAAGATGTCTTTCGAATGTTGGAGATGGCCCAGGAAAATTCTCGCCTCACGAACGGAGCATTTGATATTACGATCGGACCAGTCATGGATTTGTGGGGTTTTGGACAGCCCACGCAACAGGTGCCTGCGCCGGATGAATTACGAGAAGCTTTATCCTTAGTAGGTAGCGAGGATTTAATTTTAGATGAGCAGGAGCAGACGGCTTATTTAAAGAAAGTGGGTATGTCGATCGATTTAGGGGCGGTGGCAAAGGGGTATGCCGTAGAAAATGCGGCGCAAGTACTGGAGGAGGCTCGGATCAATAGTGCAATCATCAATGCTGGCGGAAATATTCGGGTGATCGGGAAAAAAGAATCCGCCAAAGAATGGAAGGTGGGCATTCAGGATCCGCGTAACCCCCAAGCCTTAATCGGGATTCTCTCTTTAGAAAATGAAGCTGCTGTTACCTCGGGTGATTATCAGCGCAATATGCAAATTAATGGGCAAATCTATCATCATATTCTGTCACCGCGCACAGGATATCCTGCGGACGAGTTGATGAGTGTAACCGTAATTACGGAGGATTCCGCGGAGGCCGATCTTTTATCGACTGCGCTATTTTTGCTGGAACCGGAACAGGCATTTGCTTTTGTGACCAAACGACAAAAAACGGAAGCGATCCTGATTACGGCAGATAAACGTATTCTGCTTACTCCTGGATTGCAGGGAAGAATTGAGCTTACAGCGGGAGAGGAATATGTCTATGAGAAAAAGACTGATGACGAAAGCTGATACGAATTTATTAATCGCGCTTATACTTATAAGTATAAGTGCTTATGTGATGATTCAGTATATGGCGGCTCCGCTTACTGCTGAAGGACAGGTAATCATTAAGGCGGGCGGTCAGGTGGTACAAGAGATCGCTTTATCGGCAGATAC
Organism: uncultured Peptococcaceae bacterium; assembly: GCA_964627885.1. Classification (GTDB taxonomy): domain Bacteria; phylum Bacillota; class Peptococcia; order DRI-13; family DTU073; genus UBA3937. The sequence continues at coordinate 3,083 of CAZVLC010000070.1, read as the reverse complement.
GCCTGACCAAAGGATAAATATTCATGGGAAAACAGATAATGCTGTTATCGAGATAAAAGAGGGACGTGTTCGCATGGTAGAAGCAAATTGCCCTGATCAAGTATGTGTTAAGCAAGGCTGGATTAATCGTCCTGGGCAATCCATAGTCTGTGTACCTAATGAGTTGGTAATTTATCTGCAGGGTGCTTCCGATGAAAAAACCGCGGTTGATGCGATAACCCGTTAAGTTAGGGGAATAATGATGACAAAAACACAAAAATTAGTATATCTAGCTCTCTTTGTTACGTTAGCAACAGCTTTGGGGGTAATCGAAGGAGTATTGCCTAATCCTTTCCCTTTACCGGGAGTAAAATTAGGTCTGGCGAACATTGTGACAATTCAAGTACTTTATTTGTATGGCTTTAGAGATGGGCTGGCCATATCCTTATTAAGAGTATTATTCACTTCGTTGCTAGTAGGTACTTTTCTTTCAGTTGGGTTTTATTTAAGTCTTTCAGGTGCCTTGTTAAGCACATTGGTAATGGCTCTGTTGTTTAGATTTGTCCCGGCCTTGAGTATCATGGGAGTTAGTATAGCCGGTGCCGTTGCGCATAATGTTGGGCAACTGCTTACCGCTTCAGTTTTGATTCAAACGGGTTATATCTTTTATTATTTGCCGGTGCTACTTTTGTCAGGGATACCAACGGGGTTGGTTACCGGATATATTGCTCGTTTGTTATTAAATTATCTTGAGAGAAAAAAGTTTTAAGAGAAGCTTGAATTAATATGGCTTGACAGTGCTTGTCAATCTAAAGTAAAATTTTTAATGATGTAAAAAGATATATGTAGACATACAAGCATGGCAAGGAGGTGGATTATCGATGCCAACATACGACTATCGTTGTCCTAAATGTGGCAAATTTACAGTTACCCAGAAAATTACGGAAAAGGCGCTTACGAAATGTCCCACTTGTGGAGCTCCTGTCAATCGGTTGATTGGCCAAAATATTAACATTCTTTATAAATGTACAGGTTTTTATTGTACTGATACTCATTCCCCTAATGGCATTGCCGGGGTGAAGAGTGATACAAAAGCCTGAAGTGAAGGTTGAATACTATAAAAAACCGTGTTGTTTAGTTAAACACACGGTTTTTTTCTTTCAATACTGGTTGATTATTTTTTTCTGTTATTGGTTGTTTCCTTTTAGTTGTTCTTCAGCATACTGTACCAGTTTTCTGGTCATATAACCACCGATATAACCATTTTGACGTGAAGTCAAACTGCCCTTGTCGATGTTGTTGTAGTTGGCGATTCCTAATTCTCCGGCCATCTCGTATTTCATGTTATCGAGAAAACTTGCAGCTCCTTGTACCGCGGGTTTATTTGTGTTTCTTGGCATTTTTATATATCCTCCTTTAAAGTAGATTGGTTGGTATTTCATTCATATCTTTTGTAATTTTAGCAACGATATGCCTATTAATTTTTAACAATATTACCAGTCATTTATTAATTAAAAGTTTTTTTAGCCATGCACATTCCGCTTTTGACCGCCATACTATTAAGAATGACTATACGAGGGGGGTGACAGCGTGTTTGGCTTGGGAACGATGATTATCTCAGTAGTAACGTTGCTGAACAGTCTTCTGCTTCTCGCTTATTATCTTAACAATAATGCTTTTCCACATCCGCTTTCTGAGGAAGAAGAAAGTCATTATCTCCAAAAAGTACGGGAGGGGGACATTAAGGCGAGAAATGTTTTAATCGAACATAATTTAAGGCTTGTCGCGCATATCGGAAAAAAATTTGAAGGTGCCGGTGATGATAAGGACGACATTATTTCAATTGGTACAATCGGTTTAATTAAAGCCATCAATACATTCGATGCGTCCAAGGGAACTAAGCTGGCGACTTATGCGGCACGTTGTATTGAAAACGAGATTTTGATGCATTTAAGGGCAACAAAGAAAAACAAAGGAGAAGTTTCGCTTTATGACCCAATCGGGATTGATAAGGAAGGAAATGAAATCACCCTTATCGATGTTTTAGGAACCCACCCTGATATTGTTCCCGATGTTGTGCAAACAAATGTGGAGTTTGAACAGATGTTAGCGAAAATCAAATATTTGAGTAAGCGGGAAAGAAAAGTAGTGGAAATGCGCTTTGGCTTATTCAACGGTTTAAGAAAAACACAGCGCGAAATCGCCAAGCTGCTTGGCATATCTCGTTCTTATGTTTCCCGTATTGAGAAAAGAGCCTTAGAAAAACTAATCAAAGATATGTAAAGGATAGAATAAAATCATTCCCTAAAAATGGAATGATTTTATTCTGCTTTTATGATAAGATAATATTAGTTAGATAATGGGAGTGGAAAATGGATATTTTAAAACCGAAATTAAAGGTTGATTCTCTCCAAAGAATAAATCTAGAATATTTTAGAAAATTGGCTATGCAGGGGATAATCATTGATTTGGATAACACTATTGTCCCTTGGGATGTGGATAAAATAAGCAAAGAAGCAGACAACTTTTTAAAAAAGGCGCTATCATTAGATTACAAGATTTGTTTACTATCAAACGCGCGAAAAAAGAGAACGGAAAATGTGGCGAGTCAGTACCAAATAGAATATTTGTCTTCAGCCTTTAAGCCCCGAAAGAAAGCATTTTTAATGGCTTTGGAACGAATCGGACTAAATGCTGATCAGGCATTAGTGATTGGTGATCAAGTGTTTACGGATATTTTAGGGGGAAACAGAGTCGGTTGTTTTACCATCTTAGTTCCGGCTTTATCAAAGAAGGAATTTGCCGGAACAAAAATTTTACGGTTCTTTGAAAGCTTGATAACAATTGGTGAACGTGGTCAGAAATAGATATTAATACTTTACCTAGTGAATATTATAAAAATGGGATAAGAAATGCCTATCTGATGGCTATTGCTCCAACAAGCAGCACAAGTATTTTGATAGGTACAACAGCAGGTTTGGATCCAATCATGAGTAAGTTCTTTTTAGAAGAGAAGAAACACATGATCATCCCTCGTGTTGCCCCTGAATTGAATCCAGATACATTCTGGTACTACAAAGCAGCACATCAAATAGATCAGAGCT
>CAZVLC010000069.1:5757-7208 GCA_964627885.1 uncultured Peptococcaceae bacterium | reverse complement strand
ATCTGGCTCGCGATCCGGAAAGAGCGAAGCGGTCTTTTGTCGAGCTGGTCTTAGAGCCCCGCTTTGGCGGGTGGGGTTCTTTTTTGAAAGGGGAAGGCTTTTTCCGTTCGCAATATATTTATGAAGAAACCTCCGCTCCGGATGCTGCTTTGCCTTTGGATTTAGCCAGATTTATGGCAAATCCCGCCCAGTTGCGTATCGGTGCATTTGAGCGGAGCAGCGGAGAGATGGTCTATTTTTCGAAGGAGGACATTCATGAGATGAAGGACTTGATGAAAATTGTGCGTGCTTCATCTTCCATGCCCATTTTCATGCCTCCTACATATTATCGGGAGCATTATTATGTCGATGGCGGTTTAGGGGGAGGAATTCCCCTTGATATCGCCAAAAAAGATGGATTCAAACGTTTTTTTGTTGTGCTCACTCGCCCCAAAGGTTACCGAAAAAGTCCGCCTAAATTCACGGGAATGATCAGGGCTTATTATCGGAAGTATCCGCAGGTCGTGGAAGCCATGTGCAAGCGTTATCTTCTCTACAATCAAACTCTTGAGGAACTCCAAGAACTGGAAAGTGAAGGGAAAGCTTTTCTGGTTTATCCGGAGGTGATGCCGGTATCTAACCGGGAGATTAATTATCAAAAGCTCGCCGCAAGCTATGCTATGGGCTATGCCCAAGGCAAACGCAATTTACTTAGCTGGAAAGAATTTATCGGCATTGAGTGAAATTGGGAAGGAAATTTGTAAATCAGAGAGAAATTATATTCATCAGTTCGAATGGGCTCCAGGTAAATTAGACTTAAAAAAAGCAAATAAGATAATAAGGAGAATGAAGGGATTTTGGTAAATAGGGATTTTTTGGTGAGATTATGCAAAATCACTTTTATACTTGTTCCGGCCTTCTTTTTGTGTTGCATTTTTCCTCAGAAAGCGCAGGGAGCAGATGAAGAGGTGGATTTTTGGATGGCTCCCAGTTATGCAGTGGATTCGGGACCCAGAGGGGTAGGGTGCGGTGACTTTGATGCTGATGGAAAGGCTGACCTCGCGGTGGCCAGTTATGATAGTGACATGATCTCAGTTCTGCTAAATCAAGGAGACGGGACTTTTAACATGGCTGTAAACTATGCAGCGGGTGACGGACCTTATGATGTGATCAGTGTTGATTTAAATGCTGACGGGAAAAAAGATATCGCCGCAGTAAACTATAACAGTCATAATGTTTCAGTCCTGCTCAATAACGGAGATGGTACTTTTGCGGTAACCGTTAACTATGCCGTGGGCACCGGGCCCAGGGGGATTAGCAGCGGCGATTTTAATGACGACGGGGACGTAGATTTGGTGGCTGCCAACTATGATAGTAATAATGTTTCTATATTACTGAATAATGGCGACGGCACTTTTGCGGCAGCCGTGAATTATGGAGCAGGTAATGTGCCAAAAAGCGTGAGCAGCGGT
>CAZVLC010000069.1:0-5657 GCA_964627885.1 uncultured Peptococcaceae bacterium | reverse complement strand
CTCCGGTAATGGCCCAAGAAGTATGTGCGGCGGGGACTATGACGGCGATGGGCACGCTGACCTGCTGGTAGTTCACTATGACAGTGACATTGTTTCGGTGTTTTTCGGTCATGGGGATGGAAGCTTTGCGGAACCGGTTAATTATGACGTTGGGCACGAACCGAGGAGCATCACCAACGGTGATTTTAACGGTGACGGGTGCTTGGACTTTGCGGTAGCAAACTATACCAGCTCTAATGTGGCCATCTTCATTAACGATGGGGAGGGAACCTTTGCGGCAGTTGGGGAATATGAAGCAGGGGTAGGCCCCTATTGTCTCTGCAGTGAAGATTTTGACGGTGACGGTAATGTTGATTTAGCGATCGTTAACTATCTTAGTAGTAATGTCTCAATTCTCTTCAATGATGGGGACGGGGATTTTAGATCGTTGAAGGTGAATGCCACAGGTGAAGGGCCCATTAGTATCGTCAGGGGTGACTTTAACAGCGATGGGCGAGAGGATTTAGCCGTGGTAAATAATGACGGTGATAGTGTCTCCGTTTTTCTGAACGCAGGGGATGAAAGTTTTGCGCCGGCGGTAAACTACCCGGTCGGCAACGGACCATACAGCATCTGTTGCGGCGACTTCAACGATGATGGTGAAGCTGATCTGGCGGTCGCCAACAATATTGATGGCGAGATGGCAATTCTTTTGAATAATGGGGATGAGAGCGGCACTTTCGCGGGGGCGGTAACTTATTCGGCGGGAAGCAGTCCGTATGGGATTTGTTGCAGCGATTTTAACAGTGATGGCAAACTTGATTTAGCGGTATTGAATAATTCTAGTGCTAATGTATCCATCTTTATCGGCCAGGGTGATGGCACTTTCGCGGCGGCCGTAAACTATGGAGTTAGCGCTGGCCCCAGAAGTATATGCAGCGGCGATTTTAATAATGATGGGGCAATCGATTTAGCCGTGGGAATCAATAATAGTAACAGTGTCGCTATTTTGCAAAACAGCGGAGACGGTATTTTTACCCAAACAGCGACTTGTGCCGTAGGAACGGCGCCCCGCAGTATTTGCAGTGGCGATTTTGACGGTGACGGAAGTACGGATATCGCCACCGGGAATTATAACAGTGCTAACGTATCGGTACTACTGAACAACGGAGAAGGGGACTTTGCCGATGCCGTGAACTATCTGGTGGAGGCAGGACCACGCAGCATTTGTACGGCTGATGTCAACGCTGATGGTTTTTTGGATTTGGCGGTGGCCAACCGGAATGGGAACAGTATGTCTGTCTTGACCAATAATGGGGATGGCACTTTTGCGGCGGCAGCGAATTTTATGGCCGGGATTGGGCCATACAGTATCGGTAAAGGGGATTTTAACGGCGATTACAAAACAGATTTGGTAATTGCGGCATATGACAGCGCGAAAGTATCGATGTTTTGGAATACTACGGCAGTAACTTTTGAGGAGATGGAGTTTGCCGAAGCAGAATATACGGTGGGGGAAGACGAGCTTACTGTGGAGATCGCCGTAACCCGTACCGGGGACAGTGACCGCACGGTTACGGTGGATTATGCCACCGGTGACGATACGGCTACAGCGGGGGAAGACTATACTACGGTAAGCGGCACCTTGACCTTTGCCGTTGGGGAAACGGAGAAAACTTTCAGCATACCGATACTTGACGATGAAGAAGCCGAAGGGGATGAAACAATAGAACTTGCTTTGAGTAATCCGACCGGAGGAGCGATAATCGGTTCGTTAGGAACGGCCGTTTTAACGATCAGCGACAATGACAGCAACAATACCCCTGAGAAAAAAGCGAAAAGAAAAAAGGGCAATTGGACAAGGAAACAGTTTAATCACCAAGGGGGCATCCTTAAGTTATATAAAGCGACAGTGGAAGTGCCGACAGGGTTATTTCAAAAAGAAGTAACGCTTACGCTCAAACAGTTACTGACTTATGAGTATCAAACGGTATTACCAGCGGCAGACCTGCCTAAATTGCGAGGGGAGATTTACGCTTTAACGGTAGATAATTTAGAGTTTTTTGAGGGACAGCAAATAAAGGGGCAAGGTTTAAGCTTTAAGCTCACATACAATGCCGAGTTGATACCGGTAGATAAAGTAGCGGTGTTGCATTATTACGATGGCAATAGTAAGACCTGGGTACCTTTAAAAACAATGCTTGGCAGTGGAGGAGACGTACTTTCCGGTTCCGCAACAGGGCAGGCTTTGGCGGAATTACAGCCGAATCAGCAAACACTTTATTGTGCTTTAATGGCGGTGGCGCCTATTAAAAGTGTTACGCTGGAAATTGGCACCCCCATTGCGGTGGTAAATGATAGTTTGTATACCGAAAATGGTCAAGAAAGGGAGTTGGATGCCGCCCCATATCTCACGGCGCAGGGAGACCGGACGTTGGTCCCGTTGCGATTCATCAGTGAACAGCTGGGAGCGGCGGTCAGTTGGAATACGCAGACCGCAACGGCGACAATCGTCAAAGGAAATACTGTTATCGAGCTCAAACCCGGCACCAACGAGGTCCTGGTAAATGGAGCACGAAAGGAAATAGACTGCAGTCCGGAAATCGTTTCACCGGGTCGCCTCTTTGTCCCCTTGCGCTTCATCGGGGAAACCTTGGAGTGCGCAGTGGACTATGACAACGAAACCCAAACCATTGGCATTAGTAGGCTATTAAATTGGGGATCAAGTAGTATATGATATAATAAAAAGGTCTCTATTTTTGCGTTCAGAAGGTTTGGTGATTTTATTGTTAACAGATGATGATATCCGAGATTATGCCGCAATGAGTTCCTCGTATATCAAGGGTGTTCGATATTATCAGGATGGTTGTGTGGAAAAATTGTATCACGATCCCGAAAAGAACTGCTTTCAAGCGGTTGTTCAAGGCGGGCGCCGGTACTTTGTTAAAATTGAATTTGACCGCAGAAATATGGTTTGTGATTACGAATGTACCTGTCCTGCTTATGAGAGCTATTATGGCGCATGTAAACACGTGATTGCCGTTTTAAAGGAAATTCAGACCAGATGGTCTGAGTTTTTCCTTTCGAACCGTGCGGTATACCTGACCGAAAGCACCAAAGCATTGCTGGACTTTTTCAGCACTGAAGCGTCGGCAAAGGCAATACCGGAAAATCTGCCTAAGGTGCGGCTTGAGCCAACTTATAATTTTTCTGTGGTCACCGGAAAAAAACGGAGTTGGTTAGAATTTAAGATCGGAATCGACCAAATGTATGTTTTGAAGGATACCAAAAAGCTTGTGGAAACCCGGAGATGGTTTGTGGGGGGAAAAGTGTCAAAGCAGTGTCTAAGTCAGGCACCCCTGTAAGTATTAATAATTGTCTTTATGTGCCTAGTTTTTTATGCATGGTTATCTTTGATGACGGGATGGTGGATTGGTGGAAATACATCCGGCGGCTCAAGCGGTCTATCTGTTTGCGGGACTTGCAATGGCTCAGGGCAAAGCATCTGCACTTATTGCGGCGGGACAGGTTCAAAAATTGAGTATCAGCAGACGTATGATCCAATTTCTCATCAGTATAAACAAACGCAGAAACAGGTATTTTGCCCTAGATGCGGAGGCCGCGGTTCTATCACATGTTCGATGTGCGGAGGTTCAGGCAAAAGATAAGGCTAAAGACCGGTGCCAATTATTGTGCGCGGGAGATAATATCGAATAGTGGTGAATTAAGACTAAAACCCAGAATTGACAAATTGGTAGTAATTATATAAGATTAGTAAGATAATTATATGCTTATGTTATATAAGCATATAATTTTTATGTGATATTTGGGGGACATGGAAAAGTAGGATTGATGAGAAGGAGGAGAAAAAAGTGATCCAAGTTCTGCAGAGTAAGTTAACCAATGGGTTATCCCAATTGAAGGAAATGGGTAGTACCTTAGAGAAGAAGGCCGAAGAGAAAGAAATAATGCAAAAGTTGCAGAGTAAAATATCCCAATTAAAGGAAAAGGGCAGTACACTGGTCAAGAAAAAGGTGGCGGAAAAAGTATTTTTACAGTATGGGGAACAGGAAGTAGTAGTAGAGGACATTTTGGTTAAAGTAAAGGAAAAATTCATCGCGGAAGGCCATGAAGAAGCAGAGATTAAAGCAATTCGTCTTTATCTCAAACCGGAAGAAAATATGGCCTATTATATTATTAACAATGAAAGTAGTAATAAAGTGAGTCTGAATTAGCATGAAGATACTCAAAATCGACCCGATGTTAAAACCTTATGAGCATGCCCTCGAGTTGAGAATGAATAATTATGAAAAGACGAAAAAGGCACTTCTGGGTGAAGGAGGCAGTCTGAAGGATTTTGCCAATGGCCATCATTTTTTTGGTTTCCATTGTACTAATGATGGTTGGTATTATCGGGAATGGGCTCCAGCCGCAGATGGTTTATTTTTAATCGGCGATTTTAACAATTGGAACAGGAAAACGCATCCTTTGGAAAAGAAGGAAGGCGGGGTCTGGGAGATTTTCCTTCCCGGCAAGGAGGCGCTTCAACATCAGTCTAAGGTCAAGGTGTACGTAAAAAGGGCTGGAAAAGGGCGTGATCGTATACCCTTGTACATAAGAAGGGTAATTCAGGATCCCTATACCCATGACTTTAGCGGACAGATCTGGGAGCCCGCCCAAAAATTTTCATGGACAGACGGCGCTTTTCACGTAGACACTGCTCAGCCACCCTTGATCTACGAAGTACATGTTGGGATGGCTCAGGAAAAGGAAGCAATCGGCACTTACCTGGAATTTGCCGAGAATATCTTGCCAAGGATCAAAGAATTAGGCTATAATACGATCCAAATTATGGCCATTATGCAACACCCCTATTATGCGTCCTTTGGCTATCATGTGACTAATTTTTTTGCGGCTTCTTCCTGGTTTGGGACGCCGGAAGAATTAAAGTATCTCATTAATAAAGCCCATCAGATGGGGATTGCGGTTTTAATGGATATTGTGCACTCTCACGCGGCGAAAAATATCGCCGAGGGCATTAATGAGTTTGATGGTACAGCGCATCAGTTTTTTCATACTTACGGTCGTGGCAATCATCGTGCTTGGGATTCGAAGCTTTTTAACTATGGCAAGCACGAGGTGATTCACTTTTTGCTGTCCAATCTCAAATTTTGGTTGGAGGAGTATCATTTTGACGGCTTCCGCTTTGATGGCGTGACCTCGATGATTTATCGCGATCACGGGCTGGGCTCGGCCTTTGACCATTATCAAAAGTACTTTAGCCTAAACACCGACATCGAGGCACTGACTTATCTTCAGCTGGCTAATGAGCTGATTAAAGAAGTGCGCCCGGATGCCATTAGTATTGCTGAAGAGGTAAGTGGAATGCCTGGAATGTGTTTACCTGTTGCGGACGGCGGGGTTGGCTTTGACTACCGTCTGGCGATGGGGATGCCGGATTTTTGGGTAAGCACCTTGAAAATGAATGATTATGACTGGGACATGCTCCGGCTATGGCATGAGTTGACCACAAGCCGGCCTTTGGAAAGGCGCATTGCTTATGTCGAATCCCATGACCAAGCTTTAGTGGGTGATAAAACCCTTATTTTTCGGATGGCCGACCAGGAAATGTATTGGCATATGAATAAAGACAGCCAGAACATGGCAATTGATCGGGC